>CAMDBH010000128.1 GCA_945889325.1 Klebsiella pneumoniae | reverse complement strand
GTAGTTAGGGTAGTTTTGGGCCGGCGCGCCGTCTGTCTTTTCTCTGCCTTGGGCCGCGCGCTGCACGCGCAACCCACGGCGCGTTCTACCTCTGCCGTCGCGCTTTTTGATTTTTTTAACCGCAGCGGGCGCAGGCGCCCGCTGGCTCGCGGACTTTTCGGGCCCGTCCCAAATCCAAAACCCGCCAAAACTAATCAAAATAGCGCGCTAGCGCTGCCGCGCGCAGCGCCAACTAATCGAACTCGTCGGCGTCACCGCGCTGCAAATGGGCGCTGCCGCACGGGGCATTAGCCAGGAAGGAGGCGGGATCCGAATTATCAATTAAACCAATCCCGCAGGGATTTCTTGACTGGTAGCGGGGGAATCTTGTTTCCACGCCGAACCCGATGTAAACATTCACAATAATGAACATTTGCTGTTTTGATTCGCGCTTGGGGCCACCTGAAGGAAGCCACGGCCAAGCTGAATTCAAGTGGAAGGACCGCTTCGCAGCACATGGGACGGCCTGAAGGAGGCGAGCAATGCGGAATTCAAGTGCACGGACCGCTTCGCAGCACATGGGACGGCCTGAAGGAGGCTAAAGCTTGCCTTCGGCAACTTTAAGCACAATTTCCTTCATCTTATCGGGGGTCATCGGCGCATTGTACGACCGGCCGTTGATGTACAACGACGGCGTGCCGCGCACGCCAGCGCTTTCGGCTTCGGCGAGGTCCTTGGCCAATCTGGGCTTGTACTTCTCACCTTTGACGTAGGCTTCGGCTTTGGCGACGTCCATGCCGACTTCTTTGGCGTATTTTTTAAGGTTTTCTGTTTGTGCCGCTTGACGAGCCGGCAGATCGCCTTCGGCTGGCATCATTTGCGAATAGTTGTTGTAGACAACCTCTTCAAATTCCCAGAACTTGCCCTGATCTTCGGCGGCCATGGACCAATAGGTCGCGGTGCAGGCAGCGGGGTGCATGTCGCGGGTCATTTTGGGGTTGCACTGGCTAGACAGCGGGAAGTGTTTGAATACGATGGCGACTTTGCCATGCAGGTCTTTTTCGACTTGGGCCAACGTCGGGTTGATTTTGACACAGAACGGGCATTGGAAATCCTTGAATTCAACGATCTTGACCTTGGCGCCTTTATCGCCTTTCCACGGCGAGCCCACGTAGTCGAATTCGGTGACCTTGGCTTCAAGGGGGGCTGGCGGCTCAAATACCTTGCCATTGGCAATCGCTTTTGCATACAGTTCTTTTTTGGCGGTGCCGCCCTTGACGGCTTCTTCGGCTTTGGTCAGCTCTTCGTCGATGACGCGCTTGAATTCTTCAAACGGTTTGGCACCGTTGAGCTTGCGGCCCATGATGAAAAATGCTGGCGTGCCGGTGGCGGAGATTTTTTCAGCTGAAGCGGCGTCTTTTTCCACGTAGTCTTTGAACTTGTGGTCTTTCATGCATTTTTCGAACTTCGCCACGTCCAGACCGACGGTTTTGGCGTGCTCGGCCAGTTTTTCGGGCTCAAGCGCCTGCTGGTTGCTGAACAGTTGCTTCTCCATTTCCCAGAATTTGCCTTGGTCTTTGCCACATTGCGCGGCTTCCGCGGCGCCGGGGGCATTCTTGTGGAATTCGAGCGGCAAGTTTTTGAACACGATACGCACTTTGTCCTTGTAAGCGGTTTCAACTTCGTCAAGCGCGCCGCGGGCCTTGGAGCAGAACGGGCATTGGAAATCCGTGTATTCCACAACGGTAATCAAGGCATCGGCCGGGCCTTTGCTCGGCTCGTCGCCGCGAAGCAGGACTTTCCACACGATTTTGTCGTCTTCCTGACGCTTGGGCGGCGGCGGTTTGTCGCCACCACCGGCAGCGCCTGCGGCTTCGGCGGGCGCATCGCCGCCCTTCATCACCCATTTGATCATGTTGTCGGCCAGCGACGGGTTGTTGGCGCGGGTCAGTTTGTCGGCGACTTCGTCTGGCTTGGCGCCCTTGCCCAACTCGTCGTTGGCTTTGACGATTTGCTCGTCGATCACTTTCTTGAACGCTTCGATCGGCTGGGCACCGGACAGGTTGACGCCGTTGATGAAAAAGCCCGGCGTGCCGCGCACGCCCAAGGCGTTGGCGATGGCGACGTCGCGGTCGATTTCTTTGACCAAATTCGGATCTTTCAGATCAGCTTCAAACTTGACCATGTCAATGCCGGCTTCTTTGGCCCATTTGCGCAAATTGTCATCGGTGAGTTCGCGCTGACCGGCGAACATTTTGTCATACAATTCAAAGAATTTGCCCTGACGGTTGGCGGCAGCGCCGGCCAACGCGGCGGGACGCGCGCGATCGTGAAACGGCAGCGGCTGGTTGACGAAGATCAAACGCAGCTGATCTTTGTAGTCTTTGCGCAGTTGATCGACGGTGGTCGCGGCGCGCGAGCAGAACGGGCATTGAAAATCGCTGACTTCGATAAGGGTAATCTTGGCCGTTGCCGGTCCAACCGCTGGATTTTTCATGCCTGCAACGGCGGCGGGTGCGGCTGCGGCAGGTGAGTCGGCCTTCACCGCCGCGGGATCGACCGCAGCTGCGGCAACAACGGGAGCCTGGGTCGGTTTGGCCGACATCCGGCCACCGACAAAGCCGACCACGCCAACGGCAATGATCGCGATGATCGCTTTTTCCTTTTCCATACCATCCTCGGTGCGCGGGTTAGGCCTTGAAATGCCAACCCTTTTTTTTCACTTTTGCCCAAACCACCCGACGGAAAACAAAACCGCCGCGCCCTTGGCTTTTGACCCGCAATTTCGAATTTTGTGCAACAAACCGCGCACAAGTCTTTGAAATTGTGCAGCGAAGTGCCGCCACTACCAGTGGATCGGACTTCGCGCAAGCGGCGCAGTGTACTCGTGCTGCGTGCAGGCTGCAACCTTTCTTTGCTGCAATCTATTCCGCAGCCGCTTGCGCTCACGCACATCCTGCGTTGCAATGCTGCACCGTTGGAGCGATTGCCGGCGCTCAGAGGCTGTGAAATATTCATTTCACAGCCCGCTGAGCGGGGTCAGGTATTAGCAGTTTCTGCATGGGTGCCGCGTAAGATATTGATATTACGGGAGCCAAGAATTTGGATCCGAGCCCACTTTTGGTCGATTGGCAGAAAT
>CAMDBH010000127.1 GCA_945889325.1 Klebsiella pneumoniae | reverse complement strand
GTGTGCGATCCGAAGACCGGCTGCGCGCATCAACCGGCGAGCGGCGTGGCGTGCAGCGATGAAAACCCTTGCACTTTAAGCGATCTATGCAAGGACGGCACTTGCGAAAGTGGCAAGGCCAAGGTCTGCCCTGGCTCGCAAAGTTGCATCGGCGCCGCGTGCAGTGTGGTCGACGGCGCCTGTAAATTCGCCAACTTGGCCGACGGCGCGCCGTGCAACGACGCCAGCGCGTGTACCAATCTGGACGGCTGCGTCAGCGGCCTATGCAAGGGCAAGTCCTTGATCTGCGATGACAAGAATCCGTGCACCGACGATGGTTGCGACCCATTGCTCGGCTGCGGCAAAGCGGACAACCAGGACAAATGCGACGATGGAAATGCGTGTACCGCGTTGGACATCTGCGGCGGCGGCAAATGCGCGGGCCTCGCGCTCGTGCCTAAAGTGGACTGCGACGACGGAAATGCCTGTACGACCGACGCGTGCGACGTCAAACAGGGCTGCGTTCACACGGACAATGTAGCGGCATGCGAAGATGGCAATTTATGTACAGTTGGAGACACTTGTGCGGCAAAAGTCTGCGTAGCCGGGGCCAACACCTGCGGATGCCAAAAGGATTTGGACTGCGCGCCAAAAGAGGACGGCAATTTGTGCAATGGCACGTTATTTTGCGATAAAAGCGCGCTGCCGTTCAAATGCGCGCTCAATCCCAAGACGGTTATTGTCTGCGATACCAAGAACGATACAGCGTGTTTGATCAACGAATGTGCAACAAAAACTGGGCTTTGCAGTCCGGTCATCCTCAATGAGGGCAAAGAATGCGATGCCGACGGCAGCGTCTGCACCGGCAACGACCTGTGCAAAGGCGGCGTGTGCAAGCCCGGATCGCTGCTGCCTTGTGACGATGGCGACGTGTGCACCACCGATGGTTGTGACAAAGAGTTGGGTTGCGTGGCGACGAACAACACGGCGGTTTGCGTGGACGGCAATGCCTGCACGGGCGGCGACCTTTGCGCCAACGGCACCTGCAACGGCAAGCCGATCGTGTGCGATGACGGAAATGCTTGCACTGCCGACAGTTGCGACCCGGCCAAGGGCTGCCAGAAGGCCACGGTGGCCGACAACATCGATTGCAGCGTCGATGGCAAATCGTGGTGTATTGCTGGCATTTGCACGTCAAAAGCGTTTTGCGGCGACGCAAAAATCAATCAAGCAAGCGAACAGTGCGATGACGGCAACAACATTGCGACCGACGCCTGCATCGCCTGCAAAAAAGCCGTGTGCGGCGATGGGTTTATCCAAGCAGGCGTCGAACAATGCGACAACGGCGCGCTCAACGCCAACTTGGCGGACAAGTGCCGAACCACTTGCAAAAATCCAGCCTGCGGCGACGGCATTGTCGACGCAGCCGAAGAATGCGACGACGGAAACATTATCAACACCGACAGTTGTACCAACCTCTGCAAACCAAGTGCCGTCGCAGGCCAGTTGGCCGTCACCGCTTTGGGTGCGACCAAGTGGGTGGTGCCGGTCGGGGTGTTCAAAATCTCCGTGGTCACCATCGGCGGCGGCGGTGGCGGTTGGGGCGGCGCGGACGTGGCCGGCGGTGGCGGCGGCGGCTTGGCCTACGTCAACGATATGCCCGTAACGCCGGGTGAAACGCTGATCCTGACCGTCGGCTCCGGTGGCGCCGGCGGCTACTTCGGCTTAGTGCCGGCACTGACCGACGTCACCGGTTTGGCAGGTGGCACCAGCAGCGTGGCCCGTCTTGCCGCACCGACGGTATTGCTGGTCTTTGGCGCCGGCGGCGCGACGGCACCCTCCGCACTTGCGGTTGCACCTGGCGGCGCGTTTGGCGGCACTGCGGTTGGCGTTGTCGGTTTTGCCGGCGGCAAGGGCAATGCGGGCTTGTCATCCGGCACGCTCGGTCTCGGCGGCGCCGAAGGTGTCAACGGCACCGGCACCGTAGGTGGCTTTGCCGGCAGTGGTTTGGGCGGAGGTGGTGGCGGCGGTTGCAACGGCGGCGGCGGCGGCGGCGCTGGCGGCTATGGCGTTGCCGGCGGCGGCGGTGCCGGCGGCAACGCGATCGCCACGTCCTCGGGCGCGGCCGGTGGCGGCGGTGTCGGCCTGTTCGGCAGCACGCTGCACGGCGCCGTTGGCGGCAACGGCGCGGCCGCGGGCGCCAAGACCAGTCCGGGCGGCAACGGCGGCTTGTATGGCGGTGGCGGCGGCGGTTGCGATGACGGCAACATCGGCGGTCACGGCGCCGATGGGGCAGTGCGCATTTTGTGGCAAGGCGGGTCGAAGTCGGTGCGCGCTTTTCCATCGACCAATGTCGGCAATTTGTGAGGCCTCCCGGCGGGTTTTGCCCTAAGCGGTCCAGCTTCCATTTGGATTTTGCTTGGCATTGCCTCCTTCAGGCCGTCCCATGTGCTGCGAAGCGGTCCTAACTCCCTGCTGCGCAGTGCATCGCCTCCGGCAGGGCTTGGCCTCCCGGCGGGTTTTGACCTAAGCGGTCCAGCTTTTGCCCTGCGGGCGGCTTGTGCGCCGAGCGGCGCGGCTTCCATGTGCACGGGATCATTTTGCGCCTCCGGCGCGCGGCAGCAAGACATCCTTTTCATTCAATCGGTTTCGCCTACGGCGACCCAAGGGGCCCAAGCGCTGGCCCCTTGGGGAACCCAGCGCTTTTGTTCTATTTTCTGTGATTTGGGCCGCGCTGTCCGTGACTCAGCCCGCTGCCGCGGGCCGAGCACGAGCGGCATCTACGCGCCGCGCAAATGGCCGTCGGCCATTTGCAGCACGGTGATGCCAGCGAGTTCGATTAGATGGCGCTGCGCGCGGCAGCGCTAGCGCGCTATTTTGATTAGCTTTGGCGGGTTTTGGATTTGGGACGGGCCCGAAAAGTCCGCGAGCTAGCGGGCGCGTCCGCCCGCGGCGTGTCAAAAAATCAAAAAGCGCGGCGGCAGAGGTAGCCCCCCCCTCGGTCGCAAGCGCAGCGCAGCGGCCGGGGGCAGAGAAAAGACAGACGCCGCGCCGAACCAAAACAACCCTAACACCTTAAAACCAAAAACGCGCGGGGTGTCGGGGTGGCCGCGCTGGGCCTTGTTTTGACCACCCCTTTTAACAAATTTTGTATTATCATGCAATTGCAAG
>CAMDBH010000126.1 GCA_945889325.1 Klebsiella pneumoniae | reverse complement strand
GGAATTTGTCGCCATCGACGCCGAGTCGGCAGCAAAAGCGATCACGGTCACCGACGCGGATGCCGACGCCTATATCGCCGCCAATGCGGAAAAAATTCAAGCGGCTTACGACGCAAAATCCAATGTTTACAAAGTACCTGACCGCTGGAGTGTTCGCGGCGTGATGGTTGCCGCACCTAGCAAAGAGGGTGTGGCCGACGATAAAAAAGCCGAAGTCGACGGAAAATGGGCAGAAGCCCGCACCAAAGCCGATGCGATCAAAGCTGATTTGGACAAGGCGTGGGGCGGCGAAACCGCACTAGATCCGATTGCCCCACCCAAGGTAGAAGGCCAAGAAGTGCCGCCGGTTGCGGAGGGGGAAGCCAAGAAAGCCACGGAATTACAAGGGGATGAAAAGCTTGGGCGCCTTGGACAATTCTTTGGCAAAGTGGCGGCGGAAAAATCTGAGCACAATATGACCAAGGATTCTGGCGGCAAATTTGTCGACGATTTGAGCGCCGAAGCGCTGGCGCGCACGCCTTTTGGCGACGCCGTGCCTGCCGCCGTTGCCGCGGCCGCGGAAAACACGCTTGTCGGACCCATCGAGGGCAAGCAGGGCCTGTGGGTATTGCTGGTGGAAAAGAAGATGCCCGGCTCGGTGACGCCGCTGGATGAGGCGCTCAAGCGGGTTTTGGCCAAGGAAATTGTCGCGGTTGAGAAAGGGGCGGCAGAAATGGACAATTTGGCCGCAGCACTGCAGTTGGCCGCCGATGCCACGCCGACAACCGCGCTGGCCGAAGTGCTGAAACAGTGGAACAACAAGCGTTTTGGCAAAGACGACGGCCCGTTCAACGCCCAGACTTCTGGCGCCATCGGCACTTCGCCGATGACGGCGCTGCAGACCGGCTTGGAAATGTTCGGTATGACGCCGCCGCCGCCGGATGAGCCGGGCACGGTACCGGGCATGGGCAAGCTGCCGGAAGTGGCCAATGCGGTCAATAAGCTGAACGATAAAGCGCCTGTTGCTAAAACCGTGTTCAAGTCTGAGGACGGCAAGGTGCGTTATGTCGTGCGTTTGGCCACGGACAAAGAAGGCGACGAAAAGACCGACAGCAAGCTCAAGGAAGCTTTGGCTAAAAATGTTACGCAGTTGCGCAAGCTTGAGGCTTGGCACATGTACACCAAGAAGCTGCTGCTGACTGCGGAAGCGGCGCATCAGGTCAAACGCTCGGAAGCCTTTGCTGCCGATGTCGCCACTGAACAGGCGCGCATGCTCAAGGCCGCGGGCGGCGCCGCTGCTGCTGCGCCAGCCGCTGCCGCGGCACCGGGCGGGATGAAGATCAAGATCGGCGACCAAGAAGTGCCGGTGCAAGCCGTTCCGGTGCCCGCCAAAGGCGCAGATGCCCCGGCCAAAGCTCCAAAATAAGAAAGCTTTCGCCGGTCCGAACGCCGACCGTGTCGACGCGATTGAGCATGCGGCGCAGACCGAACTCGACGAACTGGACGTTGAAACGCAATCGGAAGGCGACGATGCCGGTTATCGCATCGAATACGACGAGTTGCCCGGCGCGGTAGCTGAATCCGTCCAAAGAACTTTTGATTTTGACGAACGCGTGCGGTTAGCGCCGGAGCGACCCGGTTGCTATTTGATGTTCGATCGCGAGGGCGCGATTTGCTACGTCGGCAAAGCGGCCAACCTGCGCGCGCGCTTGCGCCAGTACGCGATGGGTCAGGACAACCGCTTTTTTGTCCACCTGCTGCACAAGATTTTGGGCGATATTGAAGTCGTTATCACAGCAAGCGCCAAAGAAGCGCTGCTGCTCGAAAACGAATTGATCAAAAAACACTTGCCGCGTTTTAATGTGCGCCTCAAGGATGACAAGCGTTTTTTGCACCTAAAGCTGCGCACGGATGAGAATTTTCCGCGCCTGCAAGTCGTGCGCCGCCCCGCCCACGACGGCGCCCTCTACTTTGGGCCGTATGCCGCGGCCGCCAGCGCGCGGGCGACGTTGGCGCAGGTGAATCGGCATTTTCAGTTGCGCACTTGCCATGATACGACCTTTCGCAACCGCACGCGGCCGTGTTTGGAATACCAGATTCATCGCTGTCCGGGCCCCTGCGTGCTGCCGGTGGATGTGGCGGATTACGCGGCGCATGTGCGCGATGTGTCATTGTTTTTGTCGGGACGGCGCGGGGAACTGCTCGGCCGCTTGAAAAAACGCATGGGTGACGCGGTCGATGGCGAACATTTTGAACTGGCGGCGCGCTACCGCGATCAACTCAAAGCCATTGAATCGAGTCTGGAACAGCAAAACGTCGTGCTGGCGCCGCAGCGCAAATCTGTCGATGCCATTGGCCTTTACCGCGAAGGCGCGCGGGTCGCGGTGGCGGTGCTGACGTTTCGCGAAGGCGTGTTGCTCGGCAGTCAAGGCTATGTTTTGAAAGATCAAGAGTGGCCAGATGCCGAAGTGGCGGAAGGTTTTGCCATGCAATTGTACGACCGCGGGCAACAGGTGCCGGACGAACTTTTGCTGCCCGTTGAGATGGAAGATACTGAAATTTTGGCAGAATGGCTCACGGACCTGCGCAAAGCACGGGCGTCGCTATCGGCCGAACCGGTGTCGCGCGCCAACGTCGTGGTGACGCTGCCACAGCGCGGCGTCAAGTTGCGGCTGACGGAAATGGCTGAGGAAAACGCCAAGCAGCATTTTGCCGAGCGCATCCGCACGGCGGCAACGGCGCAAATGACGTTGGAAGGATTGCAAAAACGCCTGCATCTGACGCGCTTTCCGCGGCGGATTGAGTGTTACGATATCTCCAATATTTCCGGCACTGATGCCGTTGGATCGATGGTGGTGGTGTTGGATGGCGAAGCTGCCAACCGTGAATACCGCACATTCAGCGTGAAAACCTTAGATACGCCAAACGATTTTGCCATGATGTATGAAGTGTTGAGCCGGCGCTTTCAAAAAGTCATCGACGGCACCAGCCCAGCGCCGGATCTGGTGGTCATTGACGGCGGCAAGGGCCAACTCAAAATGGCCGAACAAGTGCTGGCCGATCTTGGGGTGCACGGCATCGATCTGTGCGGTCTGGCCAAAGCGCGCACGTTGGACACCGATGACAAAGGCAAAAGCAAATCGAGTCCCGAACGGGTATTTCGGCCGGGGCAGAAAAATCCGATTGTGATGCCGCAAAATTCCAATGAAGTGTATCTGCTGACGCGCATTCGCGATGAAGCGCATCGCTTTGCCATCAATTTTCACCGCAAACGGCGGCAGATTCGGCAGTTGAAAAGCAAGTTGGATGGGGTGCTCGGTGTCGGGGCGGTGCGCAAGAAGGCGCTGCTTCAGGTTTTTGGCTCGCTCAAGGCGGTCGGCGATGCGGACGTAGCGCAACTGGCCGCCGTACCTGGGGTGGGGGGCGAGACCGCCAGGCGGATCAAGCTGGTGCTGTCGCGTAGCCGACAAGGGTAGCGCTGCGCGCGGCGTTGCCTCAAGGCGGGTTTTGTTTTGCGCTGCGCGCGGCTTGGTTTTGCCTGCGGCAGGCGGCGCTGACGCGCGTAACCCCTTGATTTGGGTAGGGGCGGGTCTCCGTGCCCGCCCGCGGCAACTTCAGTTGCCGTCCTTCTTTTTTTGTACCCATTCACCCCATACGCGCTAACTTAAGAAAATGTGGTCCGAGCAATCGCAATTGCCGTTTCGAAATGCCCGTGGCTTCAGCAATTTCATTTATGATGTAATTACAGATGGTTCGGCGTGGGAACAAGATTCCCCCGCTACCGG
>CAMDBH010000125.1 GCA_945889325.1 Klebsiella pneumoniae | reverse complement strand
CCGTGGGAAGAAACGGCGGACCAACAGCGTGCAATTGATGACGTTTTGCTGGATTTGAACCTGCCGCGCGCGTCGGATCGGTTGATTTGCGGTGACGTTGGTTATGGCAAAACGGAAGTGGCGATTCGCGCGGCGGTCAAAGTGGCGCTGGACGGCAAACAAGTGGTAGTGCTTGTGCCGACGACGATTTTGGCCGAACAGCATCGCTTGAGTTTCAGCGAACGCTGCAAAAATCTGCCCGTGACCATTGGCAGCCTGTCGCGCTTTCGCACGCCGCAAGAAACGCGCGAAGTCCTTGAAGGTTTGAGCAAAGGCACCGTCGACATCGTGATTGGCACGCACCGGCTGCTGAGCAAAGACGTGGTGCTGCGCGACATCGGACTGCTGATTATCGATGAAGAACACCGCTTTGGCGTGACGCATAAGGAAACGATTAAGAAATGGAAGGCCAACGTCGATTGCATCACGCTTTCGGCGACGCCGATTCCGCGGACGCTGCAGTTGGCGACGCTGGGGCTGCGGGATTTGTCGCTGATTTCAACGCCGCCGGAGAACCGCAAGTCGGTGCGGACCATTGTGTGTCGCGGCGCGGATGACGTGCTGCAAGAGGCGATTGAACGCGAATTGAACCGCGGCGGGCAGGTTTTTTACGTGTGCAATCGCATCGCGCGTCTTGCGGAGATTGCGCAACAGTTAAAGTTACTTGTGCCCAGTGTCAAAGCAGTCATAGCCCACGGCCAATTGGACGAGCGCGACTTGGAAGACGCCATGTTGCAGTTCATGAACCGCGACGCCAATGTCCTGATTACCACAACGATTATTGAAAGTGGCCTCGATATCCCCAACGCCAATACTATGTTCATCGAGCGCGCTGATTCCTTTGGTCTGGCGCAGCTTTACCAGTTGCGCGGTCGGGTGGGGCGTTCGAACGTGCGGGCCTATTGCTATTTGATGGTGCCCGAACGCGAACGCATGACGCAGGACGGCGCGCGCCGTGTGGCGGTTTTGGAGCGATTCAGCGAACTTGGTTCTGGCGTGCAGATCGCCAGCCACGACTTGGAGATCCGCGGCGCAGGCAACATTTTGGGCGAAGAACAGACAGGCCACATCGCTGAAATCGGCTACGATTTGTATGTGAAACTGCTGGAAGACGCGGTGCGCGAATTGCGCGGCGAAGAACTGGGCGCGCCGGTCGACCCAGAAATCAAAGTGACGGTGACGGCCTATCTGCCCGACAGCTATATTCCCGATGCAAATCAACGGCTGATGATGTACAAGCGTCTGGCTGCCGTGCGCGATGACGACGAACTGCAACAAACGGTCGCGCAAATGGTCGATCGCTACGGTCGTTTGCCGATTGTGGCGCAAGCTCTGGTAGAGACCCTGGAATTGCGCGTGCTGGCGCTGGCTTTGGGCCTGCAGAAAGTCGAGCAGGGGCCGGGGGGACTAGCTTTGACGCTGCATGAAAAAGGCATTCTGACGCCTGAAGCACTGCTTCCGCTTATCAATCAGCGCGGTTCGCTGTATCGCCTGTCGCCGGATATGGTTTTGAGTCGGGCTTGGAGTAAAAGGGAGCAAGTCGAGCCGATGGTGGCGACGAAGGATATCTTGACGCAATTGCTGCGCTATGCCCGCAATCCGACTGGGGTTACCATTGATGTGCTGCCGGAGCCGGAGCCTGCTTTGGCGCTGGAAGCGCCGCGCAACGTTGGTAGGCGGCGGATTTTGAGCGGGCGCCGGTAGTTGCTTGCGTTCACATGTGTGAACGCAAGGAAGTTGCGGGGATTATGTCGGGTTTTGGGGTTGAGTACCCCGCGTGGATTTAGGCAAAATAAAGTCGCGGCCCGGTCGACGACTGATTTCGGAGCAGCCATGCTGGCCCCATTTCTTGAATTGTTTCCAGATGTCGCCGAAGCTGAGATGCGGTCGATTTTCGTGCCGGAAGGCGAGCCAATTCCACAAGGCCACTACGGTTTGTTGGAACTCTACTGTGTCGATCCCGCGTGCGATTGCCGTCGTGTTTCAGTGCAAATCTGCCGGGATAATGGCGACAACATGGAAGGCATGATCAGCCATGCCTTTGACGGCGGCGAAATTGATCCGGTTTTAGGGCGAACTTATCTGGACCCTCTGCATCGGCAGGCGGACTATGCCCCTAAGATGCTGCAGTATTTTGTCGGGATGCTTCGCCGGGATACCGCATACGCGCAGCGCCTGGAACAGCATTACCTGCTGGTGAAATCGGCGCTGAAGGACCCCAAGCATCCGATTCACGCCAATCTCGCGCGAACAAGGCAGACGCCGCGCGGGACGATGGCCAAGAATCTGGCGCCCGGTACGATTGGAACCAAGCAGAATCCAGCGGTTTTTCGTGTTCGCACGCCGGAGAGGCTGGCTAAAATCACGGCAATGGCGGAGGAGTTGGGGGTGCAGTTCATCATTGGGATTGAGCCGGATCAACCGGAAGATATTAGCGATACCCAGAGGATCGGTCAGCTGCGCGGCGCGCCGAGTCATTTGTCGCGGCATGAAAGGCGGGCTTGGGAGAAGAAGCATCGGCGGCGGTAGGGGCGGAGGGCGGGCCCAAATGCGGAGATTATTTCCAAATGTTGGGAGATCGCTGCAAGTCCACGCGTGGGAACAAGATTCCCCCGCTACCAGTCTAGAAATCCCTCCGGGATGGGCTCGGGAACAACTCCAATTTTTTGGCCGATATCCGAACGATTGCGGCACGCTCGACGCCCGGGATTAAAATCCCGGTCTAGTTGTGCGAAGCCCGAAGCGGGCTGACCGCGGGTGGTGAGATGGGCAAGGATATGGGAATTCAAGTGAATGTTGTTGAAATTGCGAGGGATCTGACGGGCTTGCGCAAATGAGCGTGATGTTGCAGGGTTTGGGGATGCTGGTGGCAAAGGGCTGAATTTGGAAGGTGAATTTGCGTGCAGACGTGTGTACGCAAGGTAAGTGACGGGGAGTTTGGGGGAATTTTGGATTGGTGGGGGGCGGACGGATCTCGGCGCCGGTTGGTGTGGTTGAAGCGTTAGTGTGCGGATATATGGTATTTTCATCCAAGGTTGAAACCTCATGCTCGCCTCAAAGACGAAGCGCGCGCTGCCTGCGTGGGCCGGGCGCGGCGTAAGTCACAGGGCAAGCGCGGTTGGTGGCGCGCGGCGGTTGCAGCTTGACCGCCATCGGCACAGCCGGTAGGCTCGCCAGCACGCCGCCAAGTTCGAGGAATTTTGCATGTTTAGACGATGGATCGTGTTCGCCGTGTTGCCGTGCGCTGCCGCGTGTTCGCAACCCGGCGGCGGGCAAGCTGCGGCCACAACTAGCGAATCTGACACAGATTTGACGGCTGACGTGAAGCCTCCGGAAACTGCTGTTGCCGTCGATGCAGTCGTTCCAGACACCGCCAAAAGCGATGGAACCAACGCCGCTTGCCCTGGCAGCTCCGGTTGCGCTTGCCTCAAACCCCAAGACTGCGACAACGGCTTTTGCATCGAAGATCCCAATGTTGACGGTGGGTTAGCCTGTGCAACCAAATGTGTCACCGATTGCCCGGCTGGCTACGCATGCGCACCGGTGACGGCGGCCGACGGCGATATTACAACGATTTGTGTGCCGAAATTTGTGCGTTTGTGCGATCCATGCGCAATTTCAAAGGATTGTGAAGCATTGGGTTTGAAGGATACGGCCTGCGTTGACCAAGGTGCACTTGGGCGATTTTGTGGCGTAAGTTGCGGTGATGCGGGCGATTGTCCGAAAGATTTTGCTTGTCAGGAAGTTCCGACGGCTGAAGGTGGAAAGCTGAAGCAATGCGTGCGGTTGCCGGAGGATGGCAGCAAATTGGCGT
>CAMDBH010000124.1 GCA_945889325.1 Klebsiella pneumoniae | reverse complement strand
TTAGCAGTTTCTGCGTGCCTGTTCGGTAAGTTATTGATATTATCGAGTCTATGCAATTGAATCCGAGTAGGCGGCTGGTCGATCGGCAGAAATTGCTAACACCAGACCCCATTTGAGAGCGGTGAAAAGGTTTTTTCACACGCTCTCAGCGCATCGCAGGTTGCCTTGTCCCCTCCGCCCGTCAAACCCACTGATCCAACGGATGATGTCGAGCGCGAAGCGCAAGTCACGGTGGTGCAGCGTTTTCGCTCGACTTCGGTGCAAATCGACGAGGCATCGGTGCAGGCGGCGCTGGCCAACGCTGCGGACGACCGCGAAAATCGGACTAAAATCCAGCGTTTTCGCTCGACTACCCAGCAGATCGACGAGAGTGCGCTAAGCGATGCGCTCCACGCCGCCGGCGCGGATTCAAACCCCGGTGAATTGGTGACCAATGCCAATGCGCTGATGAACCTCACTTCGGCGCCCATGGCCGAAGTTAGTGAAATTGAACAGACACTGCTGCCGCTCGCGACTTCGGATCGCTTTGAAGAACTCGAAGTTATCGGCAAAGGCGGGATGGGGCAGGTCCTGCGGGTGCGCGACCACGCTATGCAGCGCAACATCGCCATGAAAGTGCTGATCGATGAACTGGCTGAAAAGCCGGAGTATATCAACGCGTTGCGGCGCGAGGCGCGGATCATCGGCGGCTTGGAGCATCCGTCGATCATTCCGCTGCACGAACTGGGGCTGCGCACCGACGGCTCGACGTACTATACCATGAAATTGATGCCGAATCGCTCGCTGGCCGACGTAGTTCGCGGTCTGGCGTTGGGCGACGTGAAGGTGACGGCCGAGTATTCCATTCGCAAGCTGGTGCGCATTTTCATTCAGCTGGCGCAAGGCCTTGAATTTGCCCATCAACGTGGGGTGGTTCACCGCGACGTCAAGCCGGATAACGTGCAGCTCGGCGAGTTGGGCGAAGTCCAATTGATGGATTGGGGTGTGGCCAAGCGCATGGCCAGTATGCCCGAAGATGGTAGAAATGAAGGACTTCTGGTCGGAACGCCGGCGTACATGAGCCCTGAGCAAGCGTCGGGTCACGACAGTGAGGTCGATGCGCGCAGCGACATCTATTCGCTGGGGGTAATGCTCTATGAAATTCTGACGTTGCGGCGTCCGTTTACCGGTGAAAACAGCCAACAGCAGTTGGAGTCGACAAAAAATGTTGTGCCTTTGGCGCCCTCGGTTGTTGCGCGCGACCGCAAGGTGCCCCCCGATCTTGAGCACTTGTGTATGCAAATGCTTGAGAAAAAGCGGGAAAAGCGACCGCAAAGCATGTTGGAGGTGTGGACGGCGCTGGATCGCTACTTGGATGGCGACCTGGAACGGCACCGGATGGGCGAGCGCGCGGAGGAGCACTACCAGCGCGGGATGCAATTGCTGGCCCATTGTGAAGGGTTGCGTACGGAACGCGAATTTGTCCGCCAAGAGGCGTTGGCCACGCAAAATGACCGCCTTCCGTGGGAATCGCAGTCGCAGCGCCAGCATGTTTGGGCGGTGCGCCACCAATTGCAGATGCTGGAAGTGCTTTATACCCACGCTTTTGCCACGGCGACCGATCTGTTGCGTCAAGCTGTCGAGCACAACGGGGGCGCCCATACAGCGGCGCGGGACCTTTTGATATCGCTGTATTGGCAGCGGCACGATGAAGCTGCGGCAGCGGGAGACAGCGCCCGCAAATTGTTTTACGCCCGCCAAGCCCACGATTTGGCAGCGCCTCAAGACGCGGCCAAGCCGCGCATGGGTTTGGTCAACATCCGCTCGCAGCCGACCGGTGCGGTGATCTACGCGATTCCATTTGAAGAAGTGCGCGGCACGCTTGGCCATCCGTCGCCGCATTTTGAAGTCGGACACGCGCCTGTCACCGACGTCGAATTGCCACTGGGTCCGTACGTGCTGTTGGCGCGTTTGGACGGTCACAAAGACGCCGTTGAAACGGTCTATGTCCGTGAAGCAAATCAAGATTTTCTGCTGCTCTGCTACCCTTGGGCCAGTGAATTGCCACATTCGGGACGCGAAATTGAGCTGCAGCGCTTGCGGCAAATGCTTGAAGACGCGGAAATGCGCACCCGGCCGATTACCTGTTTGATTACGGGAACTCTTGGCATGGGCATGAACGTGCTGGTCGATAGCCTGCGGCGGCAGATCGAGCAACATCCTGATAAAATTTACTATTTGCTGGAAGTGACTTGCCAGCGTTTGCAACGCGATTTGCCCTATTCGACTGTGGTAGAATTGATTCGTTTGCGCGCTGGTATCCTCGAAAATGACCACGCAGATCAGGCGCGCAGCAAACTGCGGCGCATGGTGTCGCGGGCGTTCACGCGCCTAGGCCAGCGGACTCTGACGCCCAAACGCCAGGCAGAAGCCGACAAGATCGCTGAAACAATTGCGGCTTTGCCGGCTTTTGATAGCCAACAGCCTTCGCGCATGGGCATGCGCGAAGGTCTGGGTCAGGACGGCAAGCGAGCGATGGTCGAAGCCATGGCGCAATATTTTCAAGCCATTGCCGTGACGACGCCCGTGCTGATGTTGATTCGCCACGCGCAAAATATGGATCCGTCGAGCCGCGCGTTTTTTCACGATTTGCTGGCCGCTCTGCGCGGAGCGCCCGTTTTGGTGGTGGCCACCGCCACCGATGCAGTCGAGCAAGAGACGTCGCACGCCTCGCGGCTGCGTACCGTGGTGCCACACGCGCCGCCCTTTCATTTTGATGAACAAATTGCCCTTGAACCGCTCAGCGAGCGCGCGGTGGCGGTGCTGGTCCGCGAAACGCTCGGCGCCCCTGTCAGCCCCAAATTGATGGAGTGGATCCTCAAACATTCCTTGGGTATACCGTTTCTGACCGGTGAATTGGTCCACATGTTGGCGCGCTTGGGTGCGCTCAAACTCGAAAGCGCCGAGTGGCGCTTGCACCGCGACAAACTGCCCACCGCCGTTCGCCCTGGAGATACAGACAGTTGCGTCGCTGTGCTGATCAAAACTTTGCCCGTTCACGCCCAACGCGCGCTGTCCACCGGCGTCGTCATCGGCGTGCAGTTTTGGGCGGGTTGCTTGCGCGAATTGGGCGTCGAACAGTTGGACGATGGGTTGGAACAACTTGTGCAAGCTGGGTTTATTGTGCGCAATGCCTCCAGCCGTTATATCGGTGACCATGAATATCGCTTGACGTCGTCGCTGCGGCGGCGGGTGGCTTATGATATGCTCGGTCCGCGCGAACGCCATGATCTGCATCGCAGAATTGCGGCTTGGATCGCCCAAAAGGGCCGAACGGATCTGGAGGAAGGCCTGCGCATTGCCCACCATTTGGAACGCGGCGGTCAACCGCAGGACGCGGCGCTGCTGCTGCAACGCATCGCGCGCGCGGCGCAGACGGTGGGGGCGGAAGAAGAAGCTGAAAGGTTGTACACACATGCGTATGTGCTGACGCCCGACAGGGCGATGCAGTTGCAGATCGAAGCTGCGCTTAGTGCGCTTAGAATTAAGCGACGTCGCTAGTGCGGCGCTGCGCTGAGCGTCTTGCCTTGCAGGCAGCTGGCTTTTTTAGAACAATTGGTTGATATTAAATAAGTTTGTGTAGCGGCGGGTCTCCGTGCCCGCCGTCCGCTGCAAACGCAGTTTGCGGGTGTTGCCTTGCAGGCAGTGGCGTTTTTGCCCTGCGGGCGGCTGTGCCTAAAGGCAGGTTTTGTTTTGCCCTGCGGGCGGCGCGCCTGCGGCGGGCTGCAATTGCGCTGCGCGCGGCCCGGCACGCTGAAGCGTGGACGAGCGGCACCCGCGGGTGCCGGTTGCGCGCTATCGCGCTGGATGCAAAGGGGAAACCACAGCTCTTTGATTCCGTGCTTAGCCGGTGAGCCCCCAAAAAGGCCAACACTGCCCTCTGCACTCCCCTTCCTTGGGCAACCGGTACGAGCTCGTTGCGCCTAAAGGCGCAACATCGCGTTGAATTCCCGCTTCGCGGCTGCAAATGCGACGGCGCTGACGCGCGACGTCGCGCGGGGCACGGGCTGATTTCTAGTTCGTGCGATTTGGATTCAATGGGCGTTC
>CAMDBH010000123.1 GCA_945889325.1 Klebsiella pneumoniae | reverse complement strand
CCGCCAGCTGACCGCGATTTTGCTCCTTTGTGCAGCGGCGTGTTCGCAACCGCCCGCAGACAAGGCAGCAACGACAACCACTGAATCTGACAGCAATTTCATCGCGGACCTAACGCCGGTCGACAACGGCGCGGCGGAGGTTGCCGCCGCCGAAATCGCCAAAGCCGATGCAGGCAACGCCTGCCGCGGCGGTTCCGGCTGCGCCTGCGCCACACCTACAGATTGCGACAATGCGCTGTGCATCGAAGATCCCAATGTTGACGGCGGTTTGGCCTGCGCCAGCAAATGCGTCACCGATTGCCCATCGGGCTACGCCTGCGCCCCGGTTACGGCGGCGGGTGGTGATATTACAACGATTTGCGTGCCCAAATTTGTCCGCCTGTGCGATCCATGCACAGTTTCAAAGGATTGCGAGGGGCTTGGTTTGAAGGATTCGGCCTGCGTTGAAGAAGGTGCTTTGGGACGGTTTTGTGGCGTAAGTTGCGGCGATGCTGGCGATTGTCCAAAAGATTTTGGCTGTCAGGAAGTTGCGACGGCAGAAGGCGGAAAGCTGAAGCAATGCATGCGTTTGCCGGAGGAAGGCAGCAAATTGGCGTTTGGGACTTGTACTTGTTCGGCCAAGGCGGTGGCGAAAAAGTTGGCAACCGCTTGTTATGTTGAAGCAAAGGATGCCGACGGCAAAGTGACGGGCAAATGCGCAGGTACACGCGCGTGTGAAAGCAAAGGATTGTCGGGGTGTTCGGCACCGCCGGCGGTGGCGGAGATTTGCGATGGCGTGGACAACGATTGCAACGGCCAGACAGATGAGAGCAGCTGCGATGACAAAAACGTTTGTACAACCGATGTTTGCGACGGCAAGGGCGGATGCAGCCACGCCAACAAGTCGGGCGTTGCCTGCGACGCGGACGGCAGCGTTTGCACCGAAAATGACGCGTGCAAGGACGGCGTTTGCGTGGCGGGCAGCGTCAAGGACTGCGACGACAAAAACCCATGTACGACGGACAGTTGCGACATGGCCAAAGGCTGCACCCAAATCGCCGATGACGGCAAACCCTGCGATGCGGATGGCAATTTGTGCACCCAGGGCGATGTGTGCGCGGGCGGCACCTGCAAGGCGGGCGGCAAAGTCGATTGCGATGACCAAAACCCTTGTACTAGCGATGGTTGCGACAAGAAGAGCGGGCAGTGTACGGCAAGCGCGTTGGACGACGGTATCCCTTGCGACGATGGGACCAAATGCACCGACAAAGACGGGTGCAAGGGCGGGAATTGCAAAGGCAAAGCCGTTGGGTGCGGTGATGGCAATCCTTGTACGGATGACGTTTGCGATTCCAAATTGGGCTGTCAAATCAGCAAATTGAGCGGGGCGCCCTGCGATGACGACAATTTGTGCACGGTCGGCGATTTGTGCAAAGACGGCGAATGCCAGCCGGGAAGTGCGAAAAACTGTGTGAGTCCAGACGCTTGCTACGTCAGCAAGTGCAATTTGCTCGACGGCAAATGCAAGGTCAGCGAGGCAGCGGACGGGGCGAATTGCGATGATGGCAATGCGTGTACGACGGGCGATGGCTGAAAAGTCGGCAATTGTACAGGCTTTGTCCTGGTTTGCGATGATGGAAATCCTTGTACGGATGACAAATGCGATCAAAAGCTCGGTTGCGCGAACACCGCGAATGCGTCGGCCTGCGATGCCGATAGCGACGCGTGCACCGTTGGCGACATTTGCGCCAACAAGGTATGCAGTGCCGGGGCGAAGAAAGTCTGCGATGACAAGGAATTGTGCACTGTCGACAGCTGCGACCCGACGAGCGGACTCTGCGTTTTCAAGGGCTTGGCGCAAGAGGGCAAGGCGTGCGATGCAGACGGCAACGTGTGCACGGTCGATGACGCTTGCAAAGCCGGCGCGTGTGCGGCGGGTGTGCCTCTCGGTTGCGATGACAAAAATCCCTGCACAACGGATAGTTGTGATGCGAAGATCGGCTGCATCAGCAAATCATCCATCGGGGGCGTGAGTTGCGTTGACGGTGACGCCTGCACGGTGGGCGACACGTGCGATGGCAACGGTATTTGTTCGCCTGGCAAACCGGCCGCGTGCGACGACGGAAACCCTTGCACGATCGACGCTTGCAACCCACTACTTGGCTGCGCCGGCGTTGTTGACATCAACAAATCGATGAGTTGCTGGCCGGGCAAACCCGCTGAACTCGGGGTGGGCACTTGCAAGGCCGGAGTCGCCGCGTGCCAGCCCGACGGCAAGCTCGGCGCTTGTGCGGGCGCAATTTTGCCCAATGTCCAAGAAGTCTGCGACAACAAAGACGATAACTGTAACGGTCAAACCGACGAAGGGTGCAAACCGGTCAAAGCCGTTTTGCGCCAAGCCGGACTGCGCCAATACGGTGTCGTTGTGCCCGGTAAAAATACGGTGGAATTGCGCCAGCAACCCGGTTTGGCACGCGTCAAGTCGGGTAACAAATGGACGATCAACTGGAACATGGCGATGTGGTGGAAGGCGCTGATCGGACAGCCGTAATGGTTGCCCATGCGCGAACAGGAGTTGTCAATGATTCTGAAATTTGTGGTGATTGTGGTCGCACTTGCGGCGACATTGGCATCGGTCTGCGCATTTGCAGCAGTGCCGTCAACAGTGACTCTCGACGGTCGCCTGTTGACAGTTGGCGGTGGTCCGGCGGCGGATGGCGATTATTCTGTTACGTTCTCGCTATATGCGGCTATTGATTCGCCAGCTGCTGCATGGCAGGAGGCGGTGGCGAAATTGGCCGTGAAGGATGGCGGGTTTTCATACGACCTCGGCGCGGTGAAAGCGTTGGATCAGGCGCTGTTGGCCGCTGGCAAAGCCCAGTTTGTCGGTGTCACTGTTGCCGCTGACCCCGAACTGCCGCGAACGCCGTTCAACGCGGTGATGTACGCCCGTCGCGCACAAGTCGCTGAATTATTGGACTGTTCTGGTTGTGTGACAGCAGATATGCTCAGTGCAGCGGTGCTTGCGCCATTTGCCAAAAGTGCCGACCTCGCAGCGTACGCCAAATCAGTTGATTTTGCGGCGTATGCGAAGCTCGCAGATTTGGGGGCGTATGCGAAGGCTGCCGATCTTGCTGCCTACACGCCGACGGTCAAGCTGGCGACGGTCGCAACTACTGGTAACTACGGCGCGTTAATCGGCTTGCCTGTTTTGGCGAAGGTCGGCGCGGCCTGCGGCAGCGGGCTGGTGGTCAGCGGGATCAAGGTCGACGGCAGCTTGGACTGCGTCGCGGCGGCGGTCGGCGGCAAGTGTGCACCCGGCCAAGCGGTGACCGAGGTCAAGAGCGACGGCTCGGTGGTGTGCACCGCGGTCAGCGCGGCGCTGCCGGCCGATGGTTTGGCCGCGGTTTCAAATGGCATTTTGACCAATGTGTTCCCAGCGATTTTCCCAAGTCTGACAGCGCCCAAAGCGATCCCCGACAACGACGCATTCGGCATCATCGACGACATCATCGTGCCCGACAAGGGTGTGGTTACGGCGCTTTCGGTGGCGATCGATCTGACAAGTAGCGATATTTCGGGCCTGAAGGTCAGCTTGCTCGACCCAACGGGCAAGAACTATGTGTTGTACGACGGCACCCTCCAAGGCGCAGCGCTCAAGGCAAGCTATCCCGACGGCACCAAACCGGCGAGCGGCGACCTGACCACATGGATCGGCGCGAATCCCAAGGGGAAATGGCGCTTGCAGGTGGTGGACAACAAAGCCGGACCGGGCGGGAATGACGGACAATTGAACGCTTGGGGCATCACGGTCAAGACTTTGTCGGCGGGAGTGGTTGAGGTTAAAGGTGATTTGAACATCGACGGCGGACTGACGGTCGGTGGAAAAGTGCTGCCGCAGGTTTGGACGGCGTCAAACGACACGCTGGCTCCGGGTGCAACGTTGGATATTGATACGAAATTAGGCGATCAGACTTTGGCGGTGAGTGCTTGGGTGAAGGTTGGCAATGATTGGAGGTTGATTTCGCCGAATGCGACTGAGACGGCTTGCCCGGCTTGTGGGACCGGTCAGGATGGGGATTTTGTTCCGACAAGTTCTACAGTGCTGCAAGGAAACCGCTTTTACAGCTTCCGGTCGATAACGATACCGAAAGGCATCACGCTGAGCGTTACGGGTGGGCCGCTGCTGCTTGGGGCTTCCTCGACCATCCAGGTTTTTGGCACCATCCAAGCCGACGGCAGTGGCCCAAGCGGCCAAGGCAACTGCAACAACGCTGCGTATATCGGTGGGTCTCCGGGCGGTGGTGGCGCGCCGGGCGGCAATGGCAGCTTGGCAGCAGGGAGCGGGAAGACGGGCGGTGGCTTGGGCGGCGGTGGTGGCGGCGATTCTGCAGGTAATCTTAACACCGGCCCCAACGGTGCCGGTGGCGGCGGCGGCGGTGGCTTTGGCGCCGCCGGACAAACTGGCTTCCAGGCAGTACCGAACGGCGGTGGCGCGTACGGGCAATCGACGACTTACGGCCTTCTTGGCGGCGGTTCCGGCGGCGGTGGCGGCGGCGGTTATGGTAGTTCATCATG
>CAMDBH010000122.1 GCA_945889325.1 Klebsiella pneumoniae | reverse complement strand
CCCCTAAACCCGTAGCGACGCGACCCGAAAACGCTGGTCAATTCAGCCACAAACATCGCGCCCAGTCCGGAGTGAAACGGAGGACTTCTTGACCGGTAGCGCGGCGATCTTGTCGCCGCGCCGATTAGCGAATGGCTTGAAATTAGAAGAGTTATTGCCGGCGCTGCATGGGCTCAAACATAGGCGGCTTCTTAAGTTAGCGCGAATGGGGATTAACCCCCAGTGATAACGTCGCTACTTCCCTCGATCATCTTGCCGTTGCCGCCGCAATGGGTGTCGGCGTCGCCGAGGCGATGGGCGGCTTTGTCGTTGATTTTCACGGTCCCGGAACCGGCTTGGGCCGTCCATGTATTCGGGCCGCAACAGGCCGCGTGCACGCCGGGATCGCCAACGCGCAAAGCCGGTTTGCCGTTGACCATCACGTTTGGCGAACCAGCGACGGCCGGGCCGACGGCGGGATGCGGGCAGGCTGGGCAACCGTGGGCATCTGCTGGTACTTGGCTTTTGTCACCGAGACGGGATTGTGCGGGCATGACCAACTCCTGCGGCGCGGCGCTTGAAGAAACAACGCCAACTGCCGGCCGATTGTACCAACGGCTGCCCGCGTCATGCAATCGCTGCGGGGCATGTTGGCCCCAGATCGCCTACCTGGAAAGGGGCACGCCGCCGATGTTGCCACCAAATTCAAAAACCAGTTGGAAAATGGGACCTAAGCCAAAGGAATCCAGGTCATCGACGCGGTCACTGGCGACGCGCGCTTGGAAGCCGACCGCGAAATAACCGCCAGTTTTGGAAATAATGGCCTTGGCGCCAACGGTGGTGAAGGAAAAGTCGGAGTTGCCATTTTTGAGCGACGCTTGGTGAAAATTGGCCGTGAACGCAAGGCCGCCGACCCGCGGCAAAGCCACGCCAACGGTGTATCTGGGCCCGCTGGCTTGAGGAAACGGCGGCAGCGTATCCAACAGACCCGCAAACTGAAAATAACCCAAGCCTAACAATAGACTAACCACGGGGGCCTTGTCATCCTCACCCCAGCCGAGGTGCACCAGCGCGCCGACACCCAGTGCGACGTCGGCATTGTTTCGCAGCTGGCCGTCTGATTGCGATGGAATTGCAGCAAAACTCGCGTCCCCTTCAAGTACCAAGCCGGTTTGCACGCTTTGATCGCCGCCGCTCGCCGCACCTGGCCCAGCAGCCGCCGGCGGTTGCTGATCGCGGCGAACTGCTTTCTGCTCCGGTTTCGGATGTTCTATGGGCGCAGAAACAAAGCCTTTTTTCACGGGCGGCGGCGGATGTTGCACCGCGGGCGGCTCTTGAACGCCTTGCGCTGTCCGTTCTGCTGGCTGAAGAGGCTGATTTAATGGTAGATTTGGCGGCTGACTCGGTGGCGCGATGGGCGGCGCCTTTGCTGCTGCTGCGAACACCTCAGGCGGCAGTTGCAGCATCACGCGCTGGCCACCGGTGGCGATCAAAATCTGGCCGCCGCGGGTCTGGAAGCCATCTTTTTGCAGACGGATCCTATGCTTACCCAGTGAAATCGGCATAGTCACCGGCGTGCGCCCCACATCGACTTCATTCACCGAAGCCATGGCGCCTGAAGGCTGACTGTCGATTGTGAGTTGATCGACGGTTTCCCGCGTCGGTTCCACGCCAATGGCGCGCACCTGGTTAAAAAGTCCGCCCGCGGTTGCCACAGCCCGCGACGTGACATCCGCCAACGTCCAAGCGGTTACTTCCATTTGGCCAGCGTCTGCGCCTTCTTCGTCCGTGCGCCAAAGCACCAAGCGAATGCGCAGTTGGTCGCCATCTTGGCGCAGGACGGTCGCAATGGCGTACTGCGAACCCAAGTGACGCACCAAGCCGAGTTGGCAGTGAAAATCGCAAGTTCCGGTCTGCGCGCGGGCGCTTTCGGCGCGAAAATAATCGCTCGCTGGATGCACATCGCCGATGCGCGCCGCCTTGGCTTCCGCGACCAGCGTCTGCGCCAGCGTTTGCAGTGCGCGCACACTTTCTTCATTGGTTGCACCCTGAGCCGGCAACAACGTGACGCCGGGCTGCAGCTTGCGCGTCTGGTCGGACTTGGCTCTTTCGGCCTTGAGGCGCTCTTCCGCGCGCTGCTGGGCCTCGGCGAGTTCTTTGGCTTTGCGCGCTGTTTCGTCGCCCTGCTTGGCCAAATCCTGCTCGGCGCGTTGCTTTTCCACAAGTTGCAGTCGGGCGCGGTCTTCGTCCTTTTGCGCCCCGTCCACCGCAGCCAGCCGCAAACGCGCATCGGCAATGCCGTCGGGCGCCTTTTCGATCTCGAGATAGAGTTGATAAAGGGCGCGCGCCGCCTCCCACTTTTTCGCGGCCTCGCGCGCCCGCGCGGCGTTGAAAACGGCCGACGGCAGTCGCACGAGGTTGTACACGCGCATGAAAAGTTCGGCGGCTTCATCAAAAGCGCCGTCTTTGAACTTTTGCTTGGCGGCTTCATTGGTTGCAGCCGCGGCGCCCTTGTCGGCTTTGCTGACTTTATCCGTCGGCGCTTTGCCAGCCGCCATGGCATCGAACGTCGGCGCCAAGCCGACAAGCATCAGCAAAATCAACGCAATTCGGCGGTGACGCGGCATAAACAGCACGTTTTCCCCAGCAGTGTTGCCCCAAATACCGCCACGCGGCGCGGGCGACCGCGGCAATTGTGCCATGTTTTAGAGGATCGCGCCAATGGCGCCAAGGCGGAGGCGGCCCGAACGATCTACTGATTGTGGTTCAGACTTTCCTGCAAATACGGGTCATTCACTGGCAGCAGCGGCGCCTTGGTCAGCATGGTGTGGACCACGAACATGAACAAACCGGCGACCGCCAAAAACCCACCGATTTCAGTGAGGCCAAATTGCGGGCCCGCGGGCGCGCCGTGTTCGCCCGCCAGATGCGCGTGAAAAAACGCGGTGGCTGGGCTAACTTGCAAGTAAACATCCAGAAAATGCCCAGTCAGTACCGCCGAGCCAATGGCCAGCAACCACTTGGGATTGCGCTTATTGGGCCGCGGCATCATGCCAAAAAACGGCACGATAAAGTTGAGCACGACGTTGAGCGCAAACAGCGCAAACCAGCCATTGTTATTGCGGATGACGTAATAACCGGTTTCTTCAGGGATATTGGCGTACCAGATCAGCAGGTATTGGCAAACCCAGATGTAGCCCCAAAATGTGGAAAATGCGAACATCATTTTGCCCAAGTCGTGCAAATGGTTCTCATTGACGTTGGGCAAAAAGCCGCCTTTTTTCAAGTGTACGGCCAAGAGCGCGATCATGGCGCAACCCGCAACGTGGGCGCCCGCGAACTGATAGACCCCAAACATGGTCGAAAACCAATGCGGCTCCAAGCTCATCAGCCAATCCAGCGCGCCAAAAGTGATGGACAGCCCGAAAAAGATAAGGAAAAGTACGCCCCAGACCAAGCCGCTGGCGCTGTGCTCGACTTTGCCATCGGCGTCTTGTTGCCGCGATTTCTTGCGCAACATCATGGTGAAAAAGGCCCAACCGCCGATGATGAACACCATGCGCATGAAAAAGCCGCCGACGTTCAAAAGCGCGGCTTTGTGCTGCAACAACTCATCTTTGGCGACGATGTCGGCATGACTCCATTCGTACAAATCGCTCAAACCAAAATAGGTGACCGCGAGCATTGTCAACAAGCCAAAAGGCAGGTAACCGGTGATGGCTTCGGGGATTCTGCGCACGACCACGCCCCAACCGGCCTTGGTCACGTTGATGAGCGCCAGCACGACACCTGCACCAATCGCAATCGAAACAAAGTAATACGAGGCGATCAGCCCTGCTGACCACACCCGCCAAGCTTCGGTGGTTGTGCCATAGCCGAGCAAAGCCAAGCCGACAACGAGCATGCCGATGCTGACCATCTTGACATTGCTAGGCATTTCATAAGGCTTGCCGGCGATGGGGCCTGCAATAACGTGGGAGCTCATGGGCACCTCTTGAGTTCAAACAATCCGAAAGTCTTCAACTATTTTGTCGCCGCTGCCACAGTGCCAACTTGCAACGTGCGCAAGTGCAAAATGATCTTCCAGCGATCTTCCTGAGCAATTTGACTCGCATACGACGGCATATTGCCGCGACCGTACGATAGGATGTGAAAAATGTGGCCGTCCGGCATCTCAGACGGCAACGGCTTCTCACTTGGCAACACAGCACCGCGCTTGGGGATGTTCAGCGGCATACCGGCAATGCCGCGTTTTGCAACAAGGCCGTCGCCGCCGCCCATCTTGCCGTGGCACGGCGTGCAGAAGATCGCAAAGCGTTCGGCACCGCGGGCCAGATTCTCCGGCGTGGCTTCAAAGGGATTCTTCAAACTTTCCGCATCTTTGCGGCCAGAATCGTCAGACGTGTAGTGCAAAGGCATAAATCCGCGCGGAATTGTGCCTTTGGGCGGAGTCTGGTTGGTTTGGCCGTTGGCAAAGACCGCTTTGCAACCTTCGGTGCCGCGGTCGCACTCCTGACCATTGTGGCTAACCGGGGATTTGCTATTGGCTTCTGCCGCCGAGCTGAACACCATGTGGTTGATCCACGGCAGCCATTCCCAGTTCGGCTCGCGCTCGAC
>CAMDBH010000121.1 GCA_945889325.1 Klebsiella pneumoniae | reverse complement strand
GATGCCACTGTCTGCGATGCCATTGTCTGCGATGCCATTGTCTGCGATGCCATTGTCTGCGATGCCATTGTCTGCGATGCCATTGTCTGCGATGCCATTGTCTGCGATGCCATTGTCTGCGATGCCATTGTCTGCGATGCCAGCATCGGCTACACCATCTTTAACACCTGAATCTACAACGCCATTGTCGCTGCCCCCGCCGTCAAAGCCGCCGGGTTTGCAGTCGGCCGGGCAGTTCAAATCGGTTTCGGTCGGGAAGGAACACACGCTGTCGCCGCAAATGGCGCCACCGCCGCCGTCGAACACCGCATCGCTAATTGGCGTATCTTTGCCAAGGTCAACATCGGGCAATTGTTCGATGTCCGGACCAACATCGGCGATCGCGTCGCCGCTTGACCCGGCATCGACAAAGGGTCCGGTGTCATTGCTGTCCTCTTTTTGCGGCACGTCGGGCGCGACAAACACGTCATTGACGCCTTCTGAGCCGCCTCCGTTGTCGTTTTGCGCCAAAATGTCGACAGGTCCACCGCTGTCGTTCGGCGCGCCGCCGTCGTTTGGTTCCGTTGCGTCGCCCATCGCGACTGCATCGCCTTGGTTTGCAACATCAGATTCTACAATGGCATCGCCGCCATCAACCGCAGCATCTTCGCCAGCTTGGGCGTCGGAGGCGTCCGCGCCGGGCTGTGTTTCTGGGGCGCGACCGATGTCACCGCCTCCGCGTCTGCGGTTGCTGCCGTCGGCATCGTCCAACAGCAAATCGCCGCTGATATCGCCAGCGGCGTCGGCCGATCCGGCCAGCGCGTCGTTGACGTCGTCCGGTGGGATCGCCGCACCGCAACCGCTGGCAAAGGCGACAGCCACAACGACCGCCAGCGCCAACGCTGAACGACCACACAGAGATTGCAACAATTTCATGGTCGACTCCGGAGGGATCGGCGTCGTTGCTCGGATCGACGGACCGATCGGCCGCCGCTTCTGCACCATACATGGCTCGTCGACACTCGGCAAGCGGTATTGAGGAACTTGGCAGCGCTTGCGGATTGACAGCGCGCGCGGCTGCCGTTACTTTCGCGCGCGATGACGCGCCGCGTCAGCCCGTCGGGCAATTTCCGACCGCTCGCAGCGCTTAAGGAGTTCTATTTCCATGAAAATTCTCGTTTCCGCCAAACGCGTCAGCGATCCGAATGCCAAACTGGTCTTGAGCAAAGACGGCAAATGGATCGAGGGCGATGTTGAATATGTCATGAACTATTTTTGCGAAAATGCCATCGAATGTGCATTGCAACTTGTTGAAGAACATGGCGATATTGAAACCATCGCCTTGGGAATCGGCGACGATGAAACGGCGCGTTTCATCCGCCAAGGTGCACTGGCCCGCGGCATCGATCGCGGTATTTGGGTGGCAGCCGAGGAAAACGAAATCGATTCCGACCTAATCGCGCGCATCTACCAAGGTATCGTGCACCGCGAACGGCCGGATATTGTGCTGCTGGGCAAGCAGGCCGTCGACGGTGATTCCAATCAAGTCGGGCAGTTGCTGGCCGAATACCTGAATTGGCCGCAAGCGACCTTTGCGTCCAAGGTCGAGATCAAAAACGGTGAAGTTTTTGTCACCCGGGAAGTCGACGGCGGTCTGGAAACGCTCGCCATGACGACACCCTGCGTGATTACGGCGGATTTGCGCCTCAATGAACCGCGCTATGCGTCGCTGGCCGGCATCATGAAAGCCAAGAAAAAACCGCTGGAAGAACTGGAAATTGACGATCTGGACATGGACGATACCGAACCCAAAGTGCGCGTCGTCGGGCTGAGCGCGCCGTCAGGGCGCAAGGCCGGCGTTCGCGTCAAAACCGTGGATGAATTGCTGCAAAAGCTGCGTTCAGAGGCACGTGTCATTTAATTTTAGCAAGTTAAGCAGCGCAGGAGACAGCTTATGAGCAAGATTTTGGTTCTGGCCGAGCACGAAAAAGGCCATGTGAAAAAGGTGACTCTCAATACCATTGCTTTTGCAAAGGAATTGGCAGGCAAAGTCGGTGGCGGTTTTGACATTGCGATTTTGGGCAGTGATTTGGCCGCGGTAACGGCAAGCCTGAACGCCTATGGGGCAGAGACGATTTACGTCGCTGATCACGAAGACTTGGAACACGCGATTGCCTCGACTTGGGGCAAGGTGTTGGCTGACATCGCGCTTGCCTCGGGCGCGATTTTTGTCGCCGCCGCCGCCACCAGCATTGGCAAAGACACGCTGCCGCGCACCGCCGTGCGCTTGGAAGCTGGCATGGCGTCTGACGTCGTCGGCATCGTAAGTACTAAAGAAGGCTTAGGTTTTCGGCGTCCGATGTGGGCAGGCAACTTGCTGGGCGATGTCGTGATTGAAAGCGACATCAAGGTGTTGAGCGTGCGCGCCGCGGCCTACGATGCTGCCGAAAAAGGCAGCAGTATCAGCGCAGTCTTAGCCTTTTCCGCGCAGCCCGACTTGGCCAAAGCGCGGGTGCGCTTTGTCAGTTTTGACGGCGTGCAATCCAGCCGCCCCGATCTGACCGAAGCTTCTATCGTCGTTTCAGGCGGTCGCGGCCTCAAGCCAGAAAAAGGTGGCTTCAAAGTCATTGAACCGCTTGCGGATATTCTCGGTGCGGCCATTGGCGCGTCGCGCGCAGCCGTCGACGACGGCTATGCGCCCAATGACTACCAAGTCGGCCAAACCGGCAAGGTCGTTGCGCCGCAACTGTACTTTGCTATTGCGATTTCGGGCGCGGTGCAGCATCTGGCCGGTATGAAAAATTCCAAAGTGATCGTGGCGATTAACCAACGCGAGGACGAACCGATTTTCAAAGTCGCCGATTACGGCTTGGTCGGGGACGCGTTTGTGATCGTGCCTGAAATGGTTGAAAAGCTCAAAGCCATGCGCAGTTAGACAATGACGGCCTCGTCCATGGGCGTCGATACGCTGGTGGCGCAGGCGACTGCGCCGGTGCCCGCGGGCGTGGCGGTCGTGCGCCTGTCGGGCCCGCTGGCGCACGCAATTGCGCGACAAATTAGCGGAAAAAATGAATTGCCCCATGCGTCGATGCGCTTTGCCACCTTGCGCGACGGCCAAAGCGATGTGATCGACCGCGGCTACATTGTCGCTTTTTTTGCGCCGGCCTCGTTTACCGGCGAAGACATTGCCGAATTTCACGTCCACGGCTCCATTGCCGTCAGCCAAAAATTGGTCGAAGTTTGTTGCGGCTTGGGCGCCCGCCCAGCGCTGGCCGGCGAATTTTCCCTGCGCGCTTTTGAACACGGCAAGCTCGATCTGGTGCAGGCCGAAGCGCTGCTCGACCTGATCTCAGCGCGCAGTGACGATGCGCGAAAATCTGCTTTATCTCAGCTAGATGGCAACTTGAGTCGCTTGCTGCTGCAGTTGCGCCAGCCGTTGCTACATGTGTTGGCTGAAATCGAAGCCCGCCTCGATTTTGCCACCGAAGCCGATGTCGGCCTGCTCGATCGCGCGACGTTGCTCACTCAACTACAAGCAGCGCAACAGGAAATTGAATCTCTGACCGCGACGATGCGCGCCGGTCGCTTGCGCCTGCAAGGAGCCCGTGTCGTGCTGTACGGCGCGCCCAACGCCGGCAAATCGACGCTGCTCAATGCGCTTGCCGGTGCCGATCGCGCGCTCGTGGACGCGCGCCCGGGCACCACGCGCGACACGATCGAAGTCACCACTGCGCCCCAAGGTGTGCAAATCACTTGGATCGACACGGCTGGCATGCGACTGGCCGGTGATCACGTCGAACAGCTGGGCACCGAACGGACGCGACGCGAAGTCGAACATGCCGACGTGGTGCTGTGGCTAGACGACGGAGCGGCGGTGACAGACATCGAACCACCGCAACTGATTAATCCTGATGCAATTGTGCTTGCCGTGCACAGCAAGATCGATGTCAAAATGGGGCAGCCTCAATTCGATCTGTTGTTTGTACCCAGCATGGCACTGAGCGTCGCCGACAATAGTGGCGTGCCCGAATTGCTTGACGCTGTCGTCTTGGCAGTGCGCAGCCTTGGGCAACAGGGAGGCCGTGGCGACGGCGTCGCCATTGCGCGGCAGCGCCACGCGGCGGCGCTTGCGGACGCTGGCGCAGCGATTGCGCGCGCGCGTGCGGCGTTGCGCGATGATATGCCGCTGGAATTTGCCGCGGCTGATTTGCGCGACGCGCTGCTGGCGTTGGCTGAATTGGTGGGCGACGTGCGGGCGGATGATGTGTTAGGCGTGATTTTTGGGCAGTTTTGTATTGGGAAGTGACGCGCTGCTGGGGCGCTGCACGGGGTTATTTTGCGCCTCCGGCGCGCGGTTATTAGGCACCTTTAACAAAGACAGGTTCCGCCTGTCGACGGGTCGGAACCGCCTGGCGCGGCGGTTCCGACACCTCCGCGCGCTTTTGTTTTTAAAGGGTAATATTGCCCGCCGCAGCTAACCGTGTGCCATTGCCCGCAAGCGGGCAAGGCGTACTGACGCCGGCGGCGGAATGTGGGCAAGTGTGGCTGGAGGATTGCTGATTGCTGGATGGCACGGATTTTGGAGGAAGTGGGTTGGGTGGGTCGATTGGGCCAGGGCTATCGCAAGAACGATCACGGGGCGTTAGGCTGAGGCCGCGGGCAATAATCGAAGAAAACCTCAATCGCGGCAACGCGTTGGACTGAAGTCCACCGCTACAGTTCGAGATGTCCCTCCGGGACAGGACGCGAGCGCGGCCC
>CAMDBH010000120.1 GCA_945889325.1 Klebsiella pneumoniae | reverse complement strand
CCGTTGTTGTCGTCACAAGCCAACGCGTTGAAATTGATAACGCAGCCAGTGAGTTTGTCGCAGCTGTCGGTGGTGCAAAGGTTGCCGTCATCGCACAGTTTGGCTTTGCCCGGCACGCAATTGCCACCGGCGCACACGTCCGCTTCCGTGCAAACGTTGCCATCGGTACAAGGTGCTGTATTATTGGCTGTTTGGCAACCTTTGACTGCATCGCAACTGTCCGTGGTGCAAATCAGGCCATCGTCGCAAGGCTTGGCTGCGCCCGGCGTGCACGCGCTGTTGACGCAAACATCAATCAAAGTGCAGACATTGCCGTCATTGCAGCCGCCGTTGTTGGCGACGTGCAGGCAACCCTTGCCCTTGTCGCAGCTGTCGTTGGTGCAAGTGTTGCCATCGTCACAGTTTGGTGCCGCGCCGCCGACACAGTTGCCACCGTCGCAGCCGTCGTTGGTGGTGCAGGCGTCGCCATCGGTGCAGCCAGCGCTGTTGTTGCTGGTGACACAACCCTTGATTGGATCGCAAGAATCGTCGGTGCACACCTTGCCATCGTTGCAAACTTTGCCCGCGCCCGGTACGCATTTGGTGCTTTTGCACACGTCGCCGTCGGTGCAAACATTGGCGTCATCGCAAGGATTGTTGTTGGCGACATGCGTGCAAGCGTTCAATTTATCACAGCTATCGTCGGTGCAAGGATTGCCGTCGTCACAGTTCGGTCCGCCGCTGCCCACGCAGACGCCGCCCTTGCAGACATCCAACGACGTGCAGGCATCGCCGTCAGAGCACGTCGCGCTGTTGTTATTCGTCGAACAACCCTTGACCGCGTCGCAATAATCGTCCGTGCACGGCTTGCCGTCATCGCACAATTTGCCCTTGCCCGGCTGGCACTTGCCGCCCACGCAGACGTCGCTTTCGGTGCAGACATTACCGTCACTGCAGGCATCGCCGTTGCTGACCTGAATGCAGCCCTTGGCGGCATCGCACAAATCGGTCGTGCACAAGTTGCCGTCATCACAGATTTTTGCCACGCCGGGATTGCACAAACCGTTGCCACACACATCGCCATCGGTGCAAACATTGTTGTCGCTGCAAGCGATGTTGTTGTTATTGGAAACACAGCCTTTCTTCGGGTCGCAGCTGTCCGTGGTGCACAGGTTGTTGTCGTCACAATTCTTGGGCGCGCCCGGCTGACACGCGCCATCTTTGCAGCTGTCGTTTTCTGAACACAAATTGTTGTCGCTGCAAGCAGACAGGTTGTTCACAAAGCCACAACCGGCTTTGGCATCGCAACTGTCGTCCGTGCAGCTGTTGCCGTCGTTGCAAACCAATGCCTTGCCCGACACGCATTTGGCATCGGCGCACACATCGTTGACGGTGCACACATTGTCGTCGCTGCAATTGGCGGTGTTGTTTTCCGATTTGCAACCGCCCTTGGGGTCACAGGTTTCCGTCGTGCACGGGTTCTTGTCATCGCAAGGGCTCGGCGCGGCCGGAGTACAGGTGCCATCTTTGCAGGTATCGCCGATGGTGCAGTTGTTGTTGTCGTCGCAAACCGCGCTATTGTTTGTAAACACGCAGCCTTTGGCGCCATCGCAGGTGTCGTCGGTGCAAGGGTTGCCGTCATTGCACGGCAGCTTGCCGGTGTTGCCGCAGGCGCTGCCTTTGCAGGTGTCGCCCAAAGTACAGACGTCGTTATCGTTACAAGGCAATGTGTTCGCAGCAAAAACGCAACCGTTCTTGGGATCGCAGTTGTCGGTGGTGCACAAGTTGCTGTCGTCGCAAGCTGTGGCCGCTCCCGGCAAACAGACGCCACCTTTGCAGGCATCCTCAACGGAACAAACATTGTCGTCGCTGCATTTGGCCGTGTCGTCAGGCGCCGCGGCGCAGCCTTTGGTCGCATCGCAACTATCCAACGTGCAAGGATTCTTGTCGTCGCAAACAACGGTCGCGCCGCCACAGACACCGTTGGCGCAAACGTCGCCCTTGGTGCAGGCGCTGGCGTCGTCGCAACTGCCGGTCAATCCGGGGTGTTGGCACGCGCCCGCCACGCAATTGTTGTACGTGCACGGCAGCTTGTCGTCGCACATGCCGTCGCTGGGTTCATCGGTGACGCCGTTGCAGTTGTCGTCTTTCAGATTGCATTCTTCAACCAACGCGCTCTGCGCGTCGCAAGCGCCCAAGCCCGTCGCGCCACAAGTGCGCTTGCCGGCACAACTTCCCGCGGCATTGACGTTGGTGCAGGCCGTCGCCAAAGCCAATTTGGTCGCGCGCGCGTCACAAGCGCAGGTCAAGTCGTCTTTGATGCATTGGCTGCCCTTCACGCCGCCGACGCTGGTCGCTTCTTTGCAGCTATAACCACTGGAACAGTCGCTGTTATTCAAGCATTTGTTGCCGCAAAAACCGCCCAGCACTGCGCCAGCGACATCTTTGTAGGGCAGACAGCGCGAATCCGCACCGCCCAAAACATTTGAACAATCGCTATCTGCGGCGCAGGGTTCGCAAAGGCGCGGACGCGACGGCGCGCAGATCGTAACCGCATCGCCGCCAGTGCCCGGAATGCATTTGAAACCGTCGTCGCAATTGGCGGTGCACGGTTTGGCGCACTGCGATCCTGCCGCCGTTTCAATGCAATAGCTTGAATCGCATTGCGCGTTTTCACTACACGGACAACCCGGTGCGGTGCAACCGGCATCCACGGGCGACACATCCGGCGTCACAGCGACATCGGGCACAACGGGCACGTCCGGCACAACTGCATCGGTCGCAACATCGGTAAGCACGCCTAATTCAGCACCTTTACTGTCATCCGTGGCACCGGCACCGGCGCCGCCGGCGCCCACCCCAGCTCCGCACGCAGTCGCCAAAAGCACAAGCGCTGCCGCACAAATCGTCTTAATTACTGGGTTTTTGCTGCTGTTCATTTTGATTCCTGCGCAAAAGTGACATTTGTGCGCGCGGTCACAGCCTACGTATTTCACGGCGCATGTCAATTGCCAATCGCGCGACGCAAACGCCCAAGCCGTACAGCGATCGACTTTTTCGCGCCGCGAAGCTAAACTGTTCCGAGAGGTCTTGGCGATGCGCATTTTTTTGTTCCTGTTTATTTTTGCGCTGTTGGCGCAGCCCGCCGCCGCAATCCCGCCGATCGACGGCGATGGCCGCTTTCAACATGTCGTCACGCTGCGCCCCGCGCGCATGGCCCAGCCGCTGGCGCTGCAGGCACCGGTGCGCATGTTTGCGTCGGCGCAGGCAGCCGATGGCGCGTTGCTGCTGATTGGCGACGGTGAGTATTTGCTCATCGATCCCAAAGGTAAGCTCGAGCGCCAGCCGTTTGACCAGGCCCTGCCCTCGTATCCGACCTTTGGCTTGGCGGTGGTGCAAAAGGATGCCGCCCAAAAATATGTGCTGTATTACTGCGACCAGCAGGGTAAGGCGCTGCGCAAAATGAGCGAACTTGGCAGTAAACTTACTACGATTGCAGGGAATTTGGACCTCGGCAACACCTGCCAAGTTTTCGCGGACGGCCACAACGGCTTTTCGCTTTTGCAAGGCTGGCCGATATTTGGCTGGCACGTCGACGCCAAAGGTCAGGTCGGTGAAAAATTCGCCATGGAATTTCCCGTGCGAAAACAAGGTACTGCGGCCAAACCTTGCGGGCAGGAACCCGGCGGACGCGCCATCGCTGCGCTGCGGGACCACGACGGCGCCGACCTCGCGCTGGTGCGCCTGGACGGCAATTTCCTGCCGGAGAAAACGCTGTGGACGTTGAATTACAAAGATCAGCCGCTGGGCGGCTATTTGAAAAATCTGCGCCTCGACGCAAGCCAAGGCTGCAGTTTTGTAGCTGATCAGGCGCTGTTTTGGCTGCACAATCAAACCGTGGTGTTTCAAAAACAGGAACTTGTCAGCGCTTTGCGCGGCGAGGCGACCATTGATCCCAACAATTCACACGTCATGGCGGGCCTTGGGCCGTATGCCGCGCAAATTCTGAGTCTCAGCGCCATTTTGCCCGGCGGCGCGCTGGAGACGGTCGAGCGCGACCAAGGCGATATTCGCCTGTATTTGCCCAAACTCCCGCCTCCCGCCGGAAAGTGGGACGCAGCCGCCAAAGCCTACGAACGCGGCGGTGATTTCGCGCGCGCCTACGCCGCGTGGACCCAGCAATTGGCCACTCATGCCGATGATAACACAGCGCAAATGGCGCGCATCGCCTTGTTAAGCGACAGCGGCTGGTGGGAAACAGCCGTGGACGAGGGAAGAAAACTCAGTCTAAGTGGCACCGCGCAAAAAACACTCAACGCAATCATAGGCAAAGCGCGCAGCAAGACGCTATTGCGATGGGCGGCGCGCAGTTCAATGGTCGGACCGATCCCGCAAATGCCGAGCAATCCACTGCCGCAACTGCTGACCGAGGCTCAGGAATTGACAACTACTCTGCCCGACGAACCCTTGGCGCATCTGGCAGCGGCAAGGCTGGCGAAATTGGCCGGCAAACGCAGCGAGTTTTACCGCCACCTGCAACCGCTCGTCGCTTTTTTGCACAAAGGCACATTGCGCGTGGCCGAATGTCCTGAAATTTTTGAATTACTCGCCCAAAAAGGCGACGTTGCGGGCATGAAGAAGTTCGTCGCAGCGTTGGACAAAAATGTCATGGCCGAGGATCGGCTGCGCTATGAAGCGACCACGCTAAGGGCAGATGGCAAATTTACGGAAGCGCTCAAGATATTAGAGAAAGTGGCAAATGATCAGCCCGCGTTGCTCGCGCTCAAGGCGCAACTGCTTGTCGATGTCGGCGACCTCAATGAGGCGATTTTGACATGGACCACCGCGCTGCAAAATGGTTTGGATCGCGAACCGGAAGCGCAAGCGGGCATCGGCGTTGCGTATTTGCGCCGCGGCTTGGTTGAGCTTGCGGTGCAGGCGTTTTTGAAAGCGTTGGGCCAAGATGGTGAAAATGCGGCGGTGAAGTCGAATTTAGCCTCTGCTTACGCGGCGATGGACAAGCGCGACGACGCGATGCAGCAGTTGTTCGGCGCGCTGGCCAAAACGCCGACCGATCCGCTGCTGCGCTACCAACTAGAGGCGATGGGGCAGCCCAAAGTCGCGCCAAGCACCGATC
>CAMDBH010000119.1 GCA_945889325.1 Klebsiella pneumoniae | reverse complement strand
AGTTTTCATCGGACACCCGGTTTGGCGGTGGTCGCGCCGGGTGTTCCGGCGAGACGGTTGTTCGCAAACATCATTATGCCTGCTAAACCGGTGTCCGTCTATTTTATTGTTAAATTAGGCAGTTGTGCGACTTTGGGTCAAGTCTGGCTTAGGCCCCCCTCGGGCGGTTTTTATCCACCGCGCATTGCGTCGCGCCCGCGCACTTTGCTACGCTATCGCCGCGGCTGAGGGGTCGGCCGCTCAAGGATCAGCCATGTCACGTCAAATTTTGGTCTTTTTTGTTGCAACAATTTTCTTCATCGGTTGCGGCGGCAGCAAAGCGGATGTGCCGGCAATTGTTGGTGATGCTGCAGAAGGTGACGCCGCGGGCGATGTGCCGCAGGCCAATTCAGACGCCGCAGCCGACACGGCCGCAGGCGATGTTTCGGCACCAGAATTGCCACCGTCGGACACGGCTGGCGCTGGCGAGGACCAAAGCGATGGCGCGCAGCCGGACGCAAGCGCAAACGACGCGGACGCGGCGAGCGCCGATGCCGATAAACCCGTTTGTGGTCCAGAGTTTGGCGCGGATCAGGGCTGTGGTGCGTTGGGCAATAAGCCCGATTTGTGCAAAGGTGTTTGGAATTGCGTCGGCGGCAAAGCTTGTGAATTTTCACCGCTTGTCGTGAATTGCGATGCCGCTGGGCCTTGCAGCATCGCCTCGTGCGTGGCAGACACCGGCAAGTGCGAGAGCAAAAACAAGCTCGATGGCATCGCCTGCGATGACGGCAATTTGTGTACAAAAGCAGATGGCTGCGTCGCGGGGGCCTGCGCCGGCACACCCACCGACTGCGACGACAAAAATGGCTGCACCGCGGACAGTTGCGACGGCAAAACCGGTAATTGCGTGCACGCTCCGACCACGGCTGCCTGCGACGACGGCAGTGCTTGCACCACCGGCGATGAGTGCGCTGCCGGCAATTGCACAGGCAAAGCGCTGGATTGCGACGACAAGAACGCCTGTACGGACGACGCCTGTCTTCCGGCGAGCGGTTGCGAACACAAAGCCAATGCCGCGGGTTGCGACGACAGCAGTGCGTGCACAACCGGCGATGGCTGCGCGTTGGGTTTGTGCAGCGGCGCCACATTGGCCTGCGACGACGGCAACGCCTGCACGACAGATGGCTGCGACAAAGCCAAAGGTTGCACGCACAGCGACGCGGATGGCCCGTGCAACGACGGCAGCGCGTGTACCAAAGACGACGTGTGCAAGGGCGGCAAATGCACGGCCACCGATGTCAGCTGCGAAGACAACAACCCTTGCACTGATGATAGTTGCGCGACAAAAACCGGTTGCGTGCATGAAAACAATACCGCTGGCTGCGAGGACGGCAACAGTTGCACCGTCAGCGACGTCTGTGCGGCTGGGGCGTGCAAAAGCGGCAGCGCCAAGACCTGCGACGACAGCAACAATTGCACGATTGACAGTTGCGACAGCAAGACCGGCGTTTGTGCCCACGCGCCGCAAGAGGGGTGTATCGGCGGTTCCAAATGCAAAGCTGACATCGATTGCGATGACAAAGATCCTTGTACGACAGATAGTTGCAAAGCCGAGATCGGCTGTGTTGTGGCGTTCAATACGGCCGTTTGCAATGACGGCAACGCCTGCACCAATGCAGATGTGTGCAAGGCCGGTGTTTGCAAAGGCGCGGCGATTGTTTGCAATGACAGCAACGTCTGCACCGACGATGCGTGCAAAGCAGCGACCGGCTGTGCCTTCACCCCCAATGCGGCGGCATGCGACGACGTCAATGCGTGCACAACAGGCGACGTGTGCGCGGCGAGCGCGTGCAAGGGCGTGCTAAAAGTGTGCAATGACGATAACTTGTGTACGACTGACACCTGTGAGGCCATCGGCGGCTGCAAGTTTGCCAACAATGTTTTGGCTTGTGACGATGCCAGCAAATGCACCGACAAGGATACCTGCGCGGGCGGCAAATGCGTTGGCGTGACAATCAGTTGTGACGACAAGATAGCCTGCACCGATGACGCCTGCACGGCCAACGGCGGCTGTGCGCATACGCCGACCATCGGCAAATGCGACGATGGCAACATCTGCACCGGCCAAGACACTTGCGCCCAAGGCGCTTGCACCGGTGTGCCAGTCGTATGTAATGACAGTGAAAGTTGCACTTCGGATGCTTGCGGCATCAACGGCTGTGCTTTTACACCGATACCGGGCAATTGCAGCGATGGCGATGCGTGCACAGTCAGCGACGCCTGCGCTTTGGGCAAATGCAAACCAGGTGCGGCCAACAATTGCGACGACAGCGATTCTTGCACCAATGACAGTTGCGCACCGGCGACGGGCGTTTGCGCGCACGTTGCGATTCCGGGTTGCGTCAACGGCAAATGCAAGGCGGACTTGGATTGCAGCGACAACAATGTTTGCACGACGGACGTGTGCAAGGTCGGCTGTCAGTACACCAACAACACTTTGGGTTGCAGTGACAATAGCTTATGCACCAACGGCGATGTCTGCGGCGGCGGCAAGTGCGCAGGCGTCACCATCAATTGCAGCGACGGCAATGTCTGCACCGACGACAGCTGCGCACCGTTGAGCGGTTGCGTCAATGCAGCGAATATCGCCAGTTGCAGCGACAACAACCTGTGCACGGGTCCCGACGCCTGCGCCGGCAAAAGCTGCATCGCCGGTGCGGCAAAAAACTGCAACGACAACAACGATTGCACCGCCGACAGTTGCAACGCGCAAACCGGCGCTTGCGTCAACGCCAAAATTGGCGGCTGCGGACCGGTGACGTGGGACAATGTTTACACAGGCGTTTTGCAGAAATACGGCTGCACCGGCTGCCATGGCGGTAGCTTTGGTTCGGGCGGCTTTTCCTTGGGCAATAATTCCAACGATGCGTATGCGGCGATGGTCGGCAAGAACAGCGGCAACGGCGGTTGCAGCGTAGCGACTTATGTCAAGGCCAACGATGCGGCCAACAGCCTGGTGTGGCGCAAGTGCGCGAATTCGAATTTTGGGTGTGGCGGGCCGATGCCGCAGGGCAGTCAGGGGATCAGCGCTGATGATGCGTTGGATTTGAAGAAGTGGATCGATACAGGCGCCTTAAAGTAGCACTGCGCGCCGCGGGCGGGTGCGCCGTTTCAAAAACGGGATCGGGTAACAATAGCTTTTCAAAAAACTGTCAATGCCCGATGCCAGATCTCTGCAAGGCATGGCGCGCAGCCACCCAACCGAACACAATCGCTGGACCGATCGTGGCGCCAGCGCCGGCGTAATCGTTGCCCATTACGGACGCGGTCGTGTTGCCAGTGGCATAAAGTTGGGCGATCGGATGCCCCTGCGCATTGAGCACGCGCGCGTGTTCATCGCACACAAGGCCGCCTTTGGTGCCTAAGTCGCCGGGCAAGACTTCGATGGCGTAGAACGGGCCGGTGTCGATGCGATCGATCACGGGATTGGGCAGCGTCGGGTCGCCGTAGTAGCGGTCATAAGCGCTTTGCCCGCGTCCGAAGTCCGCGTCGGTGCCGCGCGCTACGTGGCCGTTGAAGCGTTCGACCGTCGCCAGCAAGGTCGGCGCGGGCACGTCGATCGCCGCCGCCAGTTGCGCCAAAGTTTGGGCTTTTTTCACGACGCCGCTGCGATACCAGGCCTTGGGGAAACCGACTCCCGGCGGATTACCCGCAAACTGGTAGCGACGCTGGGCCACCGCATCCATGACGAAGTAGGCTGGGATATGCTTGCCCTCGCTCTGGTCGCCGCGGAGAAGCGCGTGCACGAAATTGACGTAGGGCGCAGACTCATTGGCAAAACGCTTGCCGTGGCCGTTGATGATGATAGAGCGCGGGATGCAGCGCTCCGAGACGAGCGGCCACATCGTACCGTTGGGCAGCTTGACGCTGGGCATCCACCAAGCATCGTCGAGCAGATCGAGTTGTCCGCCCACGGCCTGCCCAGCCACGATGCCATCGCCGTGGTTGTCGCTGCTGCCGGCGCTCCAGCTGCCTACGCCGGCGGGCAAGTGCTCTTTGCGCATGGCCAAGTTGTGATCGAAGCCACCGCTTGCCAAAATGACGCCGTGGCGCGCGGCAATCCGATATGGCTTGCCGTCGCGCAGGACAACCGCACCTTGAACCTGTCCAGCCTCATCGCTCACCAGCGACTGCAGAGGCGTCCCGAGCCAGAGCGGCACGTCAGCGTCCTTGAGCGCTAGGCGAAAACGCGCGACCAAGGCCTGCCCCAGCGCGACGATGCGCCGACGCAACAGCCCATTGACCACCAGCCGCGCCACGATCTTCATACCCGTCATGAATCCGCGCAGGGTGCGGGTAGCCTGCCCCAAGTAGCGCGCATCGACGGCGGTCACGAACAGACCAAGCGGCAGGCCCATGCCGGAATCGCGCAGCAGCGCGGCATCTTCACCCAGCAGTTTGAGGTTGATAGGCAGCGGCTCGATGGTCCGCCCCTGCGGCCGACCGCCGGGGCGCTCGGGGTGATAGTCGGCGTAGCCATCGATGTAGGCAAAGCGCATCCGCGGGCTTTGGTCCAGAAAACCCATCGCTTCCGGCCCCGCGTGCACGTAAGCGTCCAGGCGAGCCCCCGGCACCCGGTCGCCTACCACCGCTTGCAAGTATGTGCGCACGGCTTCGGGCGGGTCGCTCCTGCCCGCGCGCACGAGCGTAGGGTTGTTGGGCACCCAAACGCCGCCACCTGAACGCGCGGTTGTGCCGCCGTACACGGCGGACTTTTCGATCAGCAGCACGTCCGCACCCTCGGCCTTGGCGGCGAGCGCGGCGGTCATGCCACCGGCGCCCGATCCGACCACCAGCAGGTCGACGCTTTTGTCCCAGTCAGCCATGCCGTACTCGTGTCGGAAGGAAAGGTGTTAGGGACATCAGCGCTAGGTCAGTTTGGGCGGCGTGAAATCGAGCTTTTCACTTTATTGGCGCCAATAAAGTGCAACGTGGCGCTGCCGCGCGCCGCTGAACGAGACTAGCGGGCGTGGATTGAGCTGTCAACCTGCGCGCTTGGCCCAGCCAGGGCGATCGCAAGAACGGTAACCATCTGACACTTTGAGAGATATTCTCAACTTTATCAGCCCTGGTTACCGCCAACCGGTGATCTGCGGACATTGGGGCGCACGGTTTGGAACACAATCGCTGAATTATTAAAAGTATTTTCT
>CAMDBH010000118.1 GCA_945889325.1 Klebsiella pneumoniae | reverse complement strand
GCCGCGCTCGCGTCCTGTCCCGGAGGGACATCTCGAACTGTAGCGGTGGACTTCAGTCCAACGCGTTGCCGCGATTGAGGTTTTCTTCGATTATTGCCCGCGGCCTCAGCCTAACGCCCCGTGATCGTTCTTGCGATAGCCCTGGCGGTGAGGCGGTGAGGCGCATTTCCATTGCGCCGCCGCGCGAAATGCCCTAAACTCCGCCAAATTTTGCTGCCGCGGCTGCCGTCCCTTTGCCTGCACGGTGAGACCGCGTGCGGCCCAGAAGGACCCCGCGATGTACAAGCCCACCTACGACCTGATCAAACGCCTGCCGAAGACCGATTTGCACCTGCATTTGGACGGCTCCATGCGCTTGAACACCATTTTGGAATTGGCCGCAGAGCAGGGCGTGACACTGCCCGCCAACGACGCGGATAGATTGTCCAAATTGGTTTTGGCGAGCGATTCAGGCACGTCGCTGCCGGAATATTTGCGCGCGTTTGATATCACGCTGTCGGTACTGCAAACGGAGGAATCGCTGTACCGCACCGCTTTTGAGCTGTGTGAAGACGCGGCGGCGGAAAATGTGCGTTACATGGAAGTGCGTTATTCCCCGATGTTGCACATGCAGCAGGGGCTGCCGTTGACGACGATTGTGGAGGCTGTGCTCGCGGGTCTGCGGGACGGCAAGCAGCGTTACGGCATTCGCTCCGGCTTAATTATCAGCGCGTTGCGCCAGCTTGATCCCAAATGGTCGCTGCGTTTGGCGGAGTTGGCCGTTGCGTATAAGAACAAGGGCATTGTCGGCTACGATTTGGCGGGTGCCGAAGACGGCTTCCAAGCCCGCAAACACGCAGCGAGTTTTCACCTTATTCGCTCCAACAACGTCAACTGCACAGCGCACGCTGGTGAAGCTTTTGGCCCAGAATCGATTCACCAAGCCCTGCACGACTGCGGCGCTCACCGCATCGGCCACGGCACTCGCTTGCGCGAAGACGGCGATTTGCTTAATTTTATCGCCGATCACCGCATTCCGATCGAAGTTTGCCTAAAATCGAACGTGCAAACACGGGCGGTCGACAGCATTGAAGCACATCCCATTCAATTTTATCACGATTTTGGCGTGCGCGTGACCATCAACACAGACAACCGCCTGATCACCAACACCACCGTCACCGACGAATACATGTTGTGGGTCAAGCACTTTGACGCCACCACCAGCGATGTGCGAGAAGTTATCATCAACGGTTTCAAATCGGCGTTTCAGCCCTATCGCACCCGCCAGGACATGCTGGCGCGGGTGATCAAGGAAATGGATGCGATGATTCAAGAGGAAACCGACCGTTATCGCGAACAAAGTGGCGACAAAGATGCTGGTTTGGTCAAACGCGATCGGCGCGGCACCAGCCAAAAGATTCAGGAACGCCACGAGTCCAACGAGTTTCCTGCGGTGCGCAAAGCGTCGATCAGCAGGAAATAACGCAGTGATCGATACGCATGCCCACATAGGCCAGCAAGGCATTTTTGGTGAGGACTACGTTGGCGGCACAGCCGGTGTCATTGAGCGCGCGGTCGCCGCAGGTGTGCGCCACATCATTTGTATCGGCGCGGGTGGTGACCGCCAAGAAGCGCAAAGTGCCTTGGATTGCGCAAGGTTGCACCGCGGCATCAGCGCGATTTGCGGCATCCACCCCCATGACGCCAAAAATGTCGATGCCGATCTTTGGGGTTTTATCGCCGATCTCTGCACGCAGCCTGAGGTCGTCGCGGTCGGCGAAACGGGTTTGGATTTTCACTACAACCAATCGGCCAAAGACGTGCAATTTGAGGTATTTCGTCAGCACATTCGCTTGGCACGGCAGTTGAAAAAGCCGTTGTGCATTCACACGCGTGAGGCGGAGACCGACACACTGCGCATTCTGAGGGAAGAAAAGGCCGATGAAGTGGGTGGCGTGATTCACTGCTTTTCAGGCACGGCTGCGTTTGCTCAGGCCGCAGTTGAATTCGGATTTTACCTGTCGATTCCAGGGATTGTGACGTTCAAGAAACCGGGTGAACTAGTAGAAGCCGTCGCCGCCGCGCCGCTCGATCGGCTTTTGGTGGAAACGGATAGCCCGTTCTTGGCGCCGATGCCGTATCGAGGTAAGCGCAACGAACCGGCATATGTCGGCAAGACTCTTGAGAAAATGGCTGAAATCAAGGGGCTGTCGATGGCCCACATGGACGATGTCACTACCGCCAACGCGCTGCGTCTGTTTGGGCCGCGGCTGGCGGTCGGGCTGGGGCTCGACTAGCGCAGTGATGACAAGCCCGCTTACTTCCCACCGACGATCGCCTGCAAACTCATGCGGCTGATCGGCTGGGTCGTTCGTGTGGCGGTTTCCCAGTCTTGCAGCGGAATTGCCTGATTTCGCTTGGCAATTTCCGTACGGGCATCTTGCAACGCGCTGCGCAGATCTTGAATCTCATTGCGCAGGCGGCTGATTTCCAAGCGTTCGCATTCCAGGGTCGCGCGCAAAATATCCATGCTTTGGCTGTGTTGCATCGACAAGTCCTGCCACGCCTGCCGTTGTGCATGTTCGGTCAACAACAAATGTTGCACCACATGCCACGGCACTTGGGTTTGCGCGGACATTGAAATCGCTGTCGGCGCAACGACTTCGGTCACCGCGGACTCCGGTCGCGGCGCGAGCTGTGACGGTTCAACTTGCGTGCGCCGCGCGGAATCGCGCAAAAACGCGGTGACCGCCAGGTGCGGAATCGACCAAACACCGGCGGCCTCGGCGGGCGCGACAGCACCCGGAAAATGCCCCGCGTCCACCCACTTGCGCAATTGACGTGGACGAACACCCAATAGATCTGCAGCCTCACGCAAAGTATACATCGCCGACTCCTTTGCCGCGGATGGAAGCGGCGTTGAATTCAGCGTAACGCGAAGTGCGATTCTGTCTAAAATTTAGCGGCCCACATCAACGGCGCAAAAAAGTCGGCACCGGCGCGTGGCGTTCATTGCCCGGCTTCTTGCGCAAATTCAAGGTCAAGCGCGCGGGGTTGTACACCAGCAAATTGTGCGTGGTCGGCGTCGTGATGATGAATTGCGCGCGGGTGACTTGCAAAAAGCGCGCGACTTCATCGATGCGTTCCACCGACAAGTGGGCAAAAGGCTCATCCAGAATGAAGAATCCGGCGGTGTCGCCGCTTTCCTCCATCGTCAGTGCCATCAGCAAAATCAGCGACGCGACCACCGATTGACCACCGGAAAGTTTGGCGTCATCGACCGCAACTGGGGCTTTTCCGTCAAATCCGATCCGCACTTGCAGCCCGGCTTTGCCGAGCAAATCGTCGCTGTCGTCGCGCAAAAGTTCCGATCCCGGCACCTTGACTTGCAGTTCCACGCGGCAAAGTTCGCCCAGCTTCAAGACATTTTGGCGATAGCGCCGAATCGTTTCACTCACCACACGCTTGTACGCTTGGCGTGCCAGTTGCAACTCCTCAGAACCACTTGACAACTCCCGCCGTTGCAGAGCCAGATTGCGCTCGTGTTCGGCCAATTCGGCGGCGGCGCGCTCCCAAACGGCCAACGAACGCGCATCGCGGTTGCCGTCAAAGCGCTGAATCTGCTCGCGAAGTAGATTTAGGCGCTCGATCAGCGTCAATTCGGGTTCCAACAACTCGCGCGCCGCGTCGGTCTGCAATTCGGCCGGCACAAGATCGTGCAGGTCCAAAATCTCGGCTTCAATCCTCGACTTGCGCGCGTTGGTCGTCGACACGCTGGCGCGAGCGCGGTCGCGCTCGACGATCGCTTCGCGGTTGCGCCATTCCAACTGCGCGATTCTGCGTTCTTTATCCAGTGCGACATTGTTTTCGGTGTCGATTTCGCTCAACACTTCCATCATCCGCGTGCTCGCAGCGCGGCGAGCCTCGGTCAATTCCACTATCTTTTGGCGCATTTGTAGCGGATCGCCGACTTTTTGCAGCAGCTTCTCGCGCACTTTGTCGCTCAGCAATTGCTCGTCGATCGCCTGTAAGCGCCGCGAAGTCGGGGCCAGACTGCCTTCCATGCTGTCGCGCAGTTGGCGCAACTGCCCGAGTTCACTTTCAATTTGGCCCTTGCGATGGCCGCCCGCCGCCGTGCCGCAATACAAGTCCGTCGTGCCGACAAAGATGCCGCCGCGCGCATCCTGGCGGTAGCCGTCGGGCGTGATGCTCGTTTGCCGACCTAGCCCGTGACCTTGCTCCACACTTTCAACCAGTTGCACAGAATTGAGCATCTGAATGACGTTTTCTGGCAGACGCAAATCGTTCAGCGTCACCACCGACAGCGCCGACCCAGCCCGCACCTGCGGACGCCGCGAGGGCCCAAACGTCTCCACATAACAGCGATATTTCAGACGTTGGCCAATTTTTCGCCCGACGAGTTCGTGCTGCGGCGCCACAAGGATCGTAAAGCGCTCACGGCCGAGGATCGACTCCACCGCAACTTGCCAATGCGCATCCTGAATTTCCAGGCAATCCGCCACTAGCAACGGCTCAATCTGCTCGCGTTGCAATTCGCGCAGCATTTGCTGCACCCAATCCGGCGGTGAACGTTTGCTGTTGCCGCTGTCGAGCGTCGACAGTTCTGCGCGCAACGTCCCAATTTTTGAAATTAAAGTCGACAGTTCGCGCCGCGTGCTCGATTCGCCAGCCAGCAAGCGATCGCGTTCCAGCCGCAGCGCCTCAGTCTCGGCGTTTGGCGCCAGAGCGGTCTTGCGTGTGCCGTCGTTTTCAAAAAAACTCGGGTCCAAATCGAGCAGCTCTGCTTCATAGCGCTTCAGATCGCGGTGTTGCCCATCGAGCTTTTCTTTGTCGCGCAACAAGTTCTGGTATTCGGCGCGCTTTTGTTCAATGCGGGTGCGAATTTCCGCAATTTCACGTTTGAGCGTTTCATCCTCACCGTGAAAACCGTACAGCACCGCGTCGGCAGCTTTAAGCACAGAATCAACGCGTTGCAGCTCTCGATCCTGATCTGCCAAATCGCGCACAAGCCCTTTCAACCGCGCGGCCGGCAACCGCACGTCGCGCAAATCTTTTTCTTGGGCCAGCATCACTTGCAATTCGCGGTACTGATCGGCGTCACGTCGCAGCACATCGACGTGCAGCGCCATGACTTTGAGGCGATTTTCAAAATCCTCCAAATCGCGCGTACCGCCCAGATACGTCGATCGCGCGTCGGCGTATCGCTCCAGCACTTGCTTGTCACCCTGCAATTCGAGCACATATTCCAGCAGTTGCTCGGGAGTCCGCGAGGCCAACTTGTGCGTCTCACCTTGCTCCAGCGCCAAAATCTTCAGCAGCGTGCGCGGCACTTGCGCTTCTTCCAGCGCCCGTGAATATTCTTCCGGTTTCAAGCCATGCGGCGCGGCCCGGAGCTGTTCCAGAC
>CAMDBH010000117.1 GCA_945889325.1 Klebsiella pneumoniae | reverse complement strand
TACGCAAAAATCGCGTATATAAGGACAATATCATGCTATAATGGCCATGTCAACTGCCAATTTCTGTATCTACAAATTTTTTATATCAAACAATTTCAATCAGTTGACGTCCTGGGCGATCAACTTAGGCTGGGCCACCCTGACCCGCCGATAGGCGGAAAGCTGATCAAGATAGAAATGTCTTGTCGCCGCGCGCCGATAGGCGCAAAATAAACCTTGCTCAAAAACGGCGCCGCTAGGCGCAAAATAACCCATGGCAAATGCAAGCCGCGCCGCTAGGCGCAAAACAACCCATGGCAAATGTCAGCCCGCCGCCAGGCGTTGGCCTGCCGCAGGGCACAAGCTGGCCCGCTCAGGGCAAAACCTCAGTGGAACGGCGCAAAATCATCGCGATGAATCAGCTCAGCAGCAGGCAATGCCCCTAATTCACTAGCAATCTTGTCGGTTCGCCAGCCAGCCACATGCCTTGCATCATGGCTATCGTAACGCACCAGACCATGCCCAAGGGGCTTGCCCTGGCGATCGACGACTAGAACCGCATCGCCGACGGCAAAAATACCCTCTACCTGCACCACGCCAATCGGCAGGAGCGAACGCCCGCCAGAACGCAGCGCCGCTGCGGCGCCGTCGTCAACGGTCAAAATGCCTTTGGTGCGCACTGAGGTGGCGATCCACGACCGTTTGCCGGTCAGTTTTTTTCGTCCAGGAGCAAAAACAGTCCCGACGGCTTGTCCGCCAAAAATGGCTGCTAAAACATCAGGCTGCTTGCCGCTGGCGATGACTGCAACCGCACCGACATCGCCGGCCCTGCGCGCCGCAGCCACTTTGGACCGCATGCCACCGGTACCAAAAGCAGTTTTGGAATCGCCAGCCAGCGCCAATGTCGCATCGTCATGGCCGTGCACGCCAGAAATCAGTCGAGCGCCCGGGTCTTTTTGCGGATCGGCTGTGTATAAACCGGCGACTTCGGTCAGCAAGACCAAAACATCGCTGGAAGTTAGGTGGGCAACTTGGGCAGCCAAGGCATCGTTGTCGCCAAATTTCAGTTCTTCGACAGCAACTGTGTCGTTTTCATTGACAATTGTTAAAATGCCCGCGCCAGCTAGTTCGGCAATGACGCGACGGGCATGCAAAAAGCGCCCGCGATCGGCCAAATCTGCATGAGTTAGAAGAACTTGTGCTACTTCAATTTCATGCCCGGCAAAAAGTTGACGATAATGCGCCATCAGCAAAGGCTGTCCGATCGCAGCAAGTGCTTGTTTACCTATCTGATTTTTCAATTTCCGCTGCGCCAATGCGCCGGTGCCCGTGGCCACCGCGCCCGAACTGACCAACACCACTTCACGTCCTTGGCGCAGCAGCACCGCGATATTGGCGCACAAATTTGCAAAAACGCTTTGGTCCAACTGGCCATCTGCTTGGCACAGCACCTGCGATCCGACCTTAATCACCGCGCGCTTGGCCAGCACGATTTGCGTGCGCAGCTGGCGTTCGTCAATTTTTCGTGTGGCGCGAAGCATGGTTAGCTAGGTGTCAGGTATTTCCCCTTTCCCCTTTTAAAGGGGAAAGGGGAAATACCTGACACCTTTGCCTCCTCCGATTTTATGGCCTGTCTTCAACGCGCTCTATCAGGGCGCCCAGCGACTGCAATTTCTGTTCAATTTTCTCATAGCCGCGATCAATTTGGCGGATGTTGTGAATCGTCGTCGTACCCTTGGCACACAACGCCGCGATCAGCAGCGCCATACCCGCGCGCACATCGGGACTTTGCACGCGTTGGCCAAACAACTGCGTTGGCCCCACCACCACCACACGGTGCGGATCGCAAAGGATAATCTGCGCCCCCATGCCGATCAGCGCGTCGACAAAGAACATGCGGCCTTCAAACATTTTTTCAAAAAACAGCACTGTGCCCTTGGACTGGGTAGCGACCATGATGGCGATCGACATCAAATCTGTTGGAAATTGCGGCCAAATTGCGTCATCCACCCGCGGAATCCCGCCGTGCAGATCCTGACGCACCGCCAAATTTTGCTGACCTGGCACCAAAAGGTCACGCCCGTCGACTTCAGTTTGCACGCCAAGACGTTGAAAGACCATGCGAATCATCCGCAAGTGTTCAGGCGCCGCGTCCTGGATCCGCAGCGCGCCGCCGGTCACCGCGGCCAAGCCGATAAACGATCCGACTTCCAAGTAGTCAGGACCAATGGTGAATTCGGTCCCGTGCAGGCGATCGACGCCCTCGATAACCATCTGGTTGGTGCCGATGCCGCTGATTTTGCCACCCATGGCGTTGATCATGCGGGCAATGCCCTGTACATGCGGTTCGCTCGCGCAATTACCTAAAACTGTTGTGCCTTTTGCCACCGACGCCGCCATCAGCAGGTTTTCGGTCGCCGTGACCGATGCCTCATCCAAGAACAAATCCGTGCCGCGCAGTTCTTTGGCGTGCAATTTGAAGATTTCACCTTGCTCAAATTGAGCGCCGAGCTGAACAAAACCGTCAAAATGCGTGTCTAAACGCCGTCTTCCTATCACATCACCGCCAGGAGGCGGCAATTCAACCTGGTGGGCACGGCCCAGCAGGGCGCCTGCAAAAAGAATCGATGCGCGCACATGCCTGCCCAATTCCACCGGCAGCGCGGTGGTCTTTAAGTCCTTGGTGTGAATGCGCAAACTGTTGGCCGCCAGCCAAGTCACTTCGCTGCCGAGCGCCCGCAAAATGTCCAACATCACGCGGACGTCCAAAATGTCCGGCACATTGTGCAAGATCATCGGCTCGTCGGTGAGCAGTACGGCCGCCAGCGCAGGCAAAGCCTCGTTTTTATTACCTGAAACCCGAATTGTGCCGCTCAATGGCACCCCACCTTGGATGCGAAAATGACTCATTGTATTGCCTTTGATGTTTGACGAAATGCGGCTTCAGCTGCCGCGTTCAAATACGGCTCCGGCAGTTAAACTGCCTGAATCAATGTGAAAAATTTGTCGCGGCGCCTCTATCCGAATGTAGTTGGCGTCGGTCGTGGTTAGGATGACTTGGCCGCCCAATTCGTCCAGATAATGCATCAACGCGCGGTTGCGCTCGGCGTCCAATTCAGACGACACATCGTCCATCAGCAGTACCGGCGGCTCACCCAACGCGGCTTCCAGACTGCGAATTTCGGTAATCTTTAGCGCCAGGACCAGTGCGCGGCATTGGCCTTGGCTGGCGTGGATCTGTGCCGAGCGGCCGTTGAGCAGCAACGCCAAGTCATCGCGATGCGGTCCGCGCGTCGTGTAGCCCAGTTGGCGATCGATCGTGCGGCGCTTTTGCAGCGCATCCAGCAATTGCGCTGAATAATCCCCACTTAAATCGACACCGCGCGCTTGGTACTGCACTTGCGCCTGTAATCCCTTGGCCGCGATCTGCGCAAAAGCATCGGCCAGCAATGGCGCCAGCAATTGCACCACTTCTACACGCCGCATCAGCACTTGCGCACCGTGCTGCGCCAGCATTTGGTCGTAGACGTCCAGCAGCCCGACGTCGATGTCACGGCCGCGCGCCTGTTTGAGCAGGGTGTTGCGGCTGGCCAGCACGCGCTCGTAGTGGCGCATCTCTGTCAAGTGGGCCGGATGGTGATTAAAGACCACCCGATCTAGGTACTTGCGCCGCGCTGTCGGTTCGGCATGCGGCAGCGCCAGATCGGCCGGTGAAAACAGCACGGTCACCAGCCGACCCAAATATTGCTGCACATTTTCAGCAGTTTTGTTGTCAATCAGCAGCTTGCGGCCACTTTTGTGGCTCAACTTCAGCGCCAAATCGCAGCGCATTTGCTGCTGTGCGCCATCGCCCATGCGTCCGCGTTGAACTTGCAGGGCGACAGTTGCCGATTCACTAGAAAAACCAATACACTCGGTGAGTTTGGCCGTGCGAAAACTCCGCAGACCGGCAGTCAGACTGATCGCTTCCAGCACGTTGGTCTTGCCTTGGCCATTGTCGCCGGTCAGCAAATTGAAATGCCGATGCGGTCGCCATTGCAACTGCGCCAAATTGCGAAAACCATCAGCAAACAGGCGCTCAATATACATCTTAGTCTTTGCCGAGGCAGCAGTTTTTACAAACGCATGGGCATGATCACAAATACGCTGCCCGGTTCTTCGTCGCTGTGTAAAAGACAGGGTGAAAATTGGTCGCTGACTTCAAGCGTGATGGTTTCAGCGCCCAATACGCCACAAACATCCAGCAAATACTTGGGGTTAAATCCAACTTTGAGCTTGCTGCCGCGGTATTCCGGCACTTCCAGATCTTCGTGCGCATCGCCAAAATCGAGGTAGGTCATCTCCAGCGCCATGTGGCCAACATCAAGTTCTACGCGCAAAATCGCTTCCTTAGGTGAGCCCAGCGACGACACACGTCGGATGGACGCCACAAGCGCGGATGTGACCAGCGTGACAGCGGCATCGCCGCGTTCGGGGATCACGCGGGCATAATCGGGAAAATTTTCCTCAATTTGCTTGACTTGCAGCCTGGCTTTGTCGCTTGAAAACACGACATTGCGCCCGACAAATTCAATGCGCACCGACGGATCGGAACCTTCCAAGATGCGCTGCAATTCCGCCGCACCGCGGTGGTGGATAATGCAACGGTGCTTGTCGCCTGCGTAATCATTGGTCGCCACCGTGCGTTCGGCTTTGCTCAAGCGATGGCCATCGGTCGAGACAGTCCGAATCAAGGCCCGGCCGTCGCCGTCTGGTTCGATTTCAAGCAAAATACCATTGAGCGCTGGTCGTTGCGGATCGGGCGACACCGAAAAAAGCGTGCGTTTGAGCAAAACTTCCAATTGCGATTTGTCGCAAACCAAACTGCGGCCGGATTGCAATTCCTCCAATTGCGGAAATTCTTCTGGGGCAAACCCATTCAAATGGTAGTAAGAACGCCCGGTTTCAATACGCAGGCGCTGGTTGGCATCGCTCGACAGCAGCACCGACGAACCTTCAGGCAAGGCGCGCACCACGTCAAACAGCGCTCGGCCGTTGATCAAAGCCGAGCCCGGCTCCAAAACGTCGGCGGCAACTTGGGTCGTAATCACGATGTCGTAATCTGTGGCGACAAACGTCAGGCCATCGTCGCCGGCGGCAATGTGCACGCATGCCAAAATATTGTTGGTGTGCTTGTGGTTGACCACGCCCTGGGCGCGGTACAGCGGCACCATCAGCGCTGCTTTGTCGATGCGAACCTTCATTGAGAGCTCCTGTAAGATCGCGCTGGCGTGCAACCTATTGCAAGCCAAACCATTGCGCGCGAAGCGCGAAATTTTAGCGCAGAACTGCGGGTTTGCCAAGCGCCGCTGCTGGATTTTGCAGGGCGATCGCAAGAACGGTAACCATCTGACACTTTGAGAGATATTCTCAACTTTATCAGCCCTGGTTACCGCCAACCGGTGATCTGCGGACATTGGGGCGCACGGTTTGGAACACAATCGCTGAATTATTAAAAGTATTTTCT
>CAMDBH010000116.1 GCA_945889325.1 Klebsiella pneumoniae | reverse complement strand
CTGGCGGCGCAAAAGGGCAAACGCGATGTTTATGTCGCCACGGGCGTTTACGAAGAGAACATCAGCTTGGCCGCGGGCGCGCAAGTCTTTGGCGGATATAGTGCAAATTTTTTGTTTCACGACGCGGCTGCCTATGAAACCGTGTTGTTGGGCGTAGCGGCCAACGCCAATGCACCTGGCACCGTCAACGTCATTGGCTTAGGCGACGCCAAGGTCACGCTCGACGGATTCACGGTCTATGGCGCCAATGTGAAGCAAAAAGGCGCTTCAACGTACGCCATTTATGTCAAAGACGCCGGCGCAAATTTGCGCATCACCGGCAACCACGTTGTCGCTGGCAACGCCGGCAACGGCACACCCGGAAGCGCCGGTGGCAATGGCGATGACGGCGTGCCGGGCAGCACTGGCGGCAACGCCAAGGACACCGGCAAAGCGATTTGCGCGGCAAACGATGCGACCAACGGCGGCGCCGGCGGCAGCAAATCCTGCGGCGGCGTGACGGTAAACGGCGGCAAAGGCGGCAAAGCGATTTGCCCCGACTATGATGAAGACGGCGCGCAACCAAAATCATCGCCTTATAAACAAACACTTACCCCGGAAGAACAGGGCGTCGCCGGTCAAGGCAGTGGCGGCGGCAAGGGCGGCACATCGGGCTATGACGCGTTGATTTGGGAGGGTTCCTCCAGTTGCGGCATCTGCAACGTGCCAAAAGCCAAAGACGGTGACCCTTTCTTGCCCGGCATCGGCACAAATGGCGCCGATGGCGCCGACGGCACGCCGGGCAGCGCTGGCTCAGCTTGCAATGCCGCCGGCGGCAACGTCGCGGGCGGATTGTGGTTGCCGGGCGTTGCGGGCGCGGGTGGACCTGCCGGTCCGGGTGCCGGCGGCGGCGGTGGTGGAGCGGGCGGCGGCGTCGAAGTCAGCGCGGCTTGTGTCGCCGATGCAAAATTCAAATTCAATGACATTGGCGCCTCGGGCGGCGGCGGCGGTTCCGGCGGCTGTTCGGGCAGCGGTGGCAGCGGCGCCGGTTCGGGCGGTGGCGCATTCGCTCTGTTCTTGGTTTGGACAGCGCCACCCGCGGCGATCGGCAAGATCAGCGGCAATGTTTTGGTCACCGGCAACGGCGGCGACGGCGGCAACGGCGGTTTTGGCGGCGTGGGCGGGCAGGGCGGCGACGGCAAATTCGGCGGCGCTGACGATCCAACTGGTTTGGCATGGTGCGCCAACCCCGGTGGCCGCGGCGGTCAAGGCGGCAACGGCGGTCACGGCGGCGGCGGCGGCGGCGGTTGCGGCGGCGCCAGTTTTGGGCTGTTCGCCCACGGCAACGGCAGCGTGGATTTGTCAGCCTTGAAGGCCGACAACCAAACGCAGGTCATAGGCCTGCCTGGCGTAGGCGGCGACGGCGGCAAAAGCCTAGGCAAATCCGGCGGCAATGGGGCTGCGGGCGCTGGTGGGGCGGCGAATTTTTAAACGCGCCGCGGCGAATTTCTAAACCCTGCGCGGCGCAATATGCAACTCCGCCCACTGCTTATCATCCACGGTATTAGGCGATTCACTCATTAAACACGTGGCTTTCTGGGTCTTTGGAAAAGCGATGACGTCGCGCAGACTTTCCGATCCCGTCAGCAGCATCATCAGCCGATCCAGACCGAGCGCGATGCCGCCGTGCGGCGGGGTGCCGTACTGCAGCGCTTGCAGAAAAAAGCCAAACTTTGCTTTGGCTTCCTCGTCGCTCAGCCCCAGCATTTGGAACACTTTGCGCTGAATTTCAGTTTGGTGAATCCGAATCGAGCCGCCGCCCAATTCGATGCCGTTGACGACCAAATCGTAAGCCTGAGCCAACACGGCACCTGGATTTGTCCCAAGCATTTCCATGTGATCGGCGCGCGGACTGGTGAACGGGTGGTGCGTCGCGTACCAGCGTTTTTCGCCGTCGTCGAATTCGAACATCGGAAAATCGGTGACCCAGAGAAACGCCCAAGCGCCCTTTTTCATTAGGCCCAGGCGTTCGCCGGCGACCAAGCGCAACCGCGCCAATGACGCGTTGGTAACTGACGGTTTATCTGCGACAAAAAGAATCAAGCCGCCTTCCGCCGTGCCCATGTGGGCGTTGAGTTCGGCGCGCAGGGTTTCGGAAACGCCTTTGCTTACCGGACCAGTCCACTCGCCATTGGCGATAACTCGGGCCCAGGCGACGCCTTTTGCGCCGTGCGGTGCGGCTTCCTGCGGCAAAGTCGTGTCCAGATCCTTGCGCGTAAAGTGCGCGCCGTCGGCCAGATACAGGGCTTTGACAATGCCGCCGCGTTCCAACACATCGACAAAGACGCGAAATTCTACGCGATCTTTCAAAATCGCCGTCAAATCGCTCAATGGCAGACCAAAACGCACGTCGGGTTTGTCGCAACCATACTTGTCCATCGCGTCGTAAAATGTCATGCGCGGCAGCGGCGTTTTCACGGTGTACCCAAGCATCTGCGACCAAACTTGCGCCACGTAACCTTCCAAAATAACCTGGATATCCTCCTGCGTCACAAATGAAAGCTCCAGATCCAACTGGGTAAATTCCGGCTGGCGATCGGCGCGCAGATCTTCATCGCGGAAACAGCGACAAATTTGCATGTAGCGATCCATGCCCGACAGCATAAATAGCTGCTTAAACGTCTGCGGCGACTGCGGAAGCGCATAAAAATTGCCCGGATGCACGCGGCTGGGCACCAGATAATCGCGGGCGCCTTCGGGCGTGGATTTCATCAAGATCGGCGTTTCCAGCTCCAAAAAGCCCTGCTCGCCCGTAAAATACGCGCGGGTGATCTGATTCAGGCGGCTGCGTTCGACAAAATTGTGATTCAGCTCGGGGCGCCGCAAGTCCAGATATCGATAGGTCAAACGCGTGTTTTCATTGGTTTCGATGCCGTCACGCACTTCAAATGGCGGCGTAAGCGCCTCCGAAAACACTTCCAATTCTTCCACTGCGATCTCGACCTCGCCAGTTGGAATTTTCGGGTTGATGTTGCCGCCTCGGCTGATCACTGTGCCGCGTGCCGCGACCACCCATTCCGCGCGCACCGTGTCGGCCAACGCGTGGGCGGCGGCGTGGGGCGAAGGTTCGCAGCGCAACTGAACAAAACCCGTGCGATCGCGCAGATCGACAAAAATCACGCCGCCGTGATCGCGGTAGCTCTGCACCCAACCAAACACCACTGCTTTGTCGCCGACATGCACAGGGCGGAATTCGCCGTTGCGCAGTGTGCGTTTATTGTTCTGTAAAAATGTAGACATCGGTCCTCTGGTTGGTTCGCGCCGTCGTGGGCGCGGGCGAATCGTACTTGGATAGCGCGGCAGGTCAACTGCACAAACACGGATCGCTTGGCGAAGTGCGAGGCAGTTCAAGCATAGCCTAACGATCCCGCCCCTGTACGGAAAACAAAAATGCTGGCACGCTGTACCTTTGCCGGAGAATAGCACTTTGTTTCCTTGGCCCAATGTCAGCGCTGCGCTTGAACCGACGGTGCGACCGCGGGCGCCGTCAGGCGTTTTGCGGGCCTGTGGCGTGTTTGACAGCGGCTGGTTCCGCTTGGTCGCCTTCATCGGTGTGACGCCGGCGCTGGTCCGCGCGTTGCCGCAAGACCAATTCGGCGCGTTGCTGCTGGCGGGCGCAGCCGCGCAGGCCATCGGCTGGCCGATTTACGGCATCGCGGCCGAAACATCGCGGCGCATGACCGCAACATTTACCGTCGGCAACCTCGGCCGAGCGCGCCAGATCGCGATTCACGGCGCCCTGGTCGGTTCGATCATGGCGTTTGTCGCGGCCTTGCTGCTGCTCGCAGGCGGCTTTGCCGTAACCGACGCTTCGCCTGGATCGGCTTCGCCCAACCACTGGGCCGTCTTGTTGACCAAAGCCACGGCACTGCGCTTGTTTCTGGAGATTTTGACCTGCACCGCCGCCGCCGCGCTTGATGGGCTTGCGCAAGTATCCACCCGCCGCGCTTTGCGGGGGCTGGCCGCCGTCCTTGAAGTGGGCGCGGTTTTCATTGCCGTTGCCGCAGACGCGTCGGCTGCCGACCTCGCACGCACTGGTGCCCAAGTTGCTGTAATCGTTCTAATTTTGCACTGGATTGTTTTGATGCCGTTGTTTGCGAGCCGCGTTGAGCAGCGTTTCCACTTTGAGCTCCCGCTCGCGGCGGATCTGTTGCAGGGGATGGCACAACCCTTGGCGCCGATGGCCATTTTGGCAACGCTTATGGCCATTGATGTCGTGGCGGCCGGTTTGTTTTGCGGCTTGAACACGGCGCTCGTGCTGGCGATTGCTTTCGCAAGTGCGCGCCGACTCAGCGAATTTGCCCAGCCGTCCGTGGACTTGCTGGTGCCCACTTTTAGTGACTTGGCATTGCGGCAAAATCAGGTGCAGGCGCGCTGGACTTGGCGGCGGACTATGGATGCCATTGTCCTGAGTTCGACAGCACTTGCGCTGCCGATCTTGGTGTTTGGCAAGGCCATTGCCGAACGCTGGCTCAGCCTAAAATGGCCCATCGGTGTGGGCTCGGCGGTCGCTCTGTTGATACTGGGCGCGGCCCCCGTGGCGGTGGCTTGGCGCTGCGCGGCGCGCGGCGAGATGCGCGCGCTGCCGGTGCGCGCAAGCGCGCTGCACATCGCGGTGCACCTCATTTTGCTTTGCGCCTTGCTGCCTTGGCTCGGTGTGGCGGGTGTGGCTTGGGCCGCGGCACTGGCGCAACTCAGCAGCGCCAGTTGGTTGCTGCCGCTGCGGATTTGCCGCCATTTGGAAATCGACGGCAAGAAATTTGTGCTCTCGCGCACTTGGCGTATCGCGTTGCCGATCGCACCCGCGGCGATCACCGCGCTGGTTTTTGCCCAAGTCAAACAGATGCGCAATGTCCACGATCTGCTGGTGCAGCTCGGTGTTACCTTGATTTTGCATGCCGTATTCGGCTTTGCGGCTTGGTTCTTGCTGGAAACGCGACCTGAATACGACATCGATTGAGGCGATCGCCGGCGTCCGTCCCTATCAATTCTTGTAAACCGGCTGAATCTGCCATTTTGCCCGAGGCACCCATTTGCCGCGGATGTAAACGCTGTCGATGTCCATCCAATTGTCGACCGATAACAGCGGGTCTTTGTTGAGGATAACCAAGTTTGCCAGCTTTCCGTAGGAGAGTTCACCTGCATTTTCACGGAGAAATCGCGCAGGGGCGATAGTCGCCGCCTTCAGAATATCCCACCGGTCCACGCCCGCTGCCGCATACATCTGGGCCTCGCGTTGGGCTGAATAGCCCTGAAACAATCCAAGATTTCCGGTGTCCGACCCCAACAAAACGCAAGCGTCGCTGCGGAAAAGTTTCTTGATCGAACGCAAGTAGGTCTGCCGCGACTCGCGCTGCCATTTCAACCAAAACGCGGCCTTGGAAATATAGTGCGCGATATCGCGGTAACTTTTGAGCAATTCCGGCGAGGCTACGGCGCGCAGCAAAGGTGCGGTCAACAGCGTCGGATCATCCGCCAAATTCGCCACTTCTGCTTGAACACCCATGGTCGGAATCACGCAAGCACGCTTTGAATTTAGCAATTCGACCAGATCA
>CAMDBH010000115.1 GCA_945889325.1 Klebsiella pneumoniae | reverse complement strand
CCGCGCGTGGCCTCGCGCAGCGAAAAAGCCCGCCGCAGGCGCGCCGCCCGCAGGGCAAAACCGGCCGCCCGCAGGGCAAAACCGGCCGCCCGCAGGGCAAAACCAGCCGCCCGCAGGGCAAAACCGGCCGCCCGCAGGGCAAAACCAGCCGCCCGCAGGGCAAAACCAGCCGCCCGCAGGGCAAAACCAGCCGCCCGCAGGGCAAAAGCAATGCGCAGCTAAAGCCGCGCGCAGCGCAAGAGCGAGCCTGCCGCGCTAGTCGGCAGTCAAATTCTTGGCCCACGCCGCCGCGTCAATCTCCTTCTCTCCTTCGTTTTTCGTGTTCTTGGCCGCTAGAGCCTTGATTCTTTCACTCAAAACGACGCTTTTTGCCGTGCCACTTTTGGCCAAGGCATCGCCTTTTTCCACTTCACTTCCTACCATTGATTTCAACGCCATGTAGCTGCCCCAACCGACTTGCCGCACGCCGTTGACAAAGAAGCCCGGGGTGCCGGTGGCGCCCATGCTCTCTGCCCATTTGGATTCTTTGGCCAATCGCTCGGTGTTGGCCGGATCGGCGATGTCTTTTTTCCACTGTTCCATGTTCAAGCCCAAATCTTTGGCCGCTTGTTCCAAACTGCCGTCGTCGAGCATGCCCGTGGCGAACAATTTGTCGTGGTATTGCCAGAATTTGCCTTGCTTTTTTGCTGCCCATGCCGCCAGCGCCGCGGGTTTGGAACGGCCGTGCATTTCCAAGGCATTGTTGCGGAAATAGACTTTGACTTTGCCGGGAAAATCCGCCGCCAATTGCTTAATCGGGTCGGCTGACCGCTTGCAGACCGGGCATTGAAAATCGCTAAACACGTTGACGACCACGACGGCATCTTTGACGCCAATGTACGGACTTTCCATGCCTTTGGGTGACACGCCCATTTTGACCACGTCCACGCCCTTGCCAGCGCCTTCATCGCTTTGGCTGTCGAGCGCTGAGCCACCCGACGGCTTGGCCACTTCAGCCTGTGGTTTGGGGCTTTCTGCCTGCGCTGCCGCTTGGGCGCCGCCGATCGGCTCCGCTTTTGCAGCATTGCCAGCATTTCCGGCCGGTTTGGGTGCTTCCGTTGCGGGTTCGGCAGCTGGGGGCGGCGTGGCCGCACCCGGCAGCGGTGCCGCGGCGGCTGGCGCCGCGACCAACGCGCTGCGCGATTTTTCATCCATGCGCCCAACCACAAAGCCGGCGATCAAAATGACGGCACCGATGGCAAAAACGTTTGATTTATCCATAGTCTGAGTTCCTTTGAAAAATCAGGATGCGCTTCTATGCAACGCTATTTGGCCACGACGATCGATTTGTCGCCCAACGGCAACAAGCTGTATTTGGTGAAACCGTATTGCAACACCCCTGTAATCGAAGCGAATTTGGTCCCTTTGGGCCACTTGCTGGTGAAACTGCCATCGGCGTTTTTGGTGGTGAGGAAAAAGCCGAACGACGAACTGACGAGCAGCGCCGAATCGCTGTCCGAACTGCCGATGTAAATATCGCCGTGCGGTTTGCCGTCGCTGCCCAATGCTGCAATATCGCTGACCACTACGTTGTTCAGCGTGACAAGGGCGCCTTCCCAGCTGTGGTTTTCCGCCGCCGTGGCTTTGTCGCCGATTTTGCCGATTTCCACCGTCGTCGGTGTCGGCAAATCCGTGCCTTCAGGCGTGACCACCGTGGGGGATACTTGGGTAAAGCAATAAAATTCAGCGACATTGCCGATAATCGTGATCACGTCGCCCATCTTCAGGCCATCCAGAGGCCCGCCCTGATCGGTTGAGACGTAAATCCCCGAATCCGCGCCGCCGCCTTTTTGCTGCACATACACGCCCGCCAGCTTTTTGCCCTTGCTGGTCGTGGTCTTGTCGATAGGCGAGGTGACAATCACGCTCTTGATGGTCACACCCTTGAGGGTGTCGATGATTTTCTTTTCATCGCAATTGCTTTTGGAAGCAGCGTGAATCTGCGGGATTGTCTTTTCCTCGCCGCTGGTATTGCCGACATCGACTGGTGCGATACCGTTGTCCGCCGCAGCGATGCCGTTGTCCGTGCCAGCGGTGGCGTCCGTGCCGGCGGTTTCGCTCACAGTGGTGTCGGTGACCGTGCCGCTGCCACCGGAAGCGCCGGTATTTGCACAGGCAGCCAACTGGCCAACGACGGCAAGCGCCAACAAAGCACTGGGTAAACGCGCGATAAACATGGGCAACTCCGACATATACTGCGGCAATCGTTGCCGTTTCAGTGGATTGTGCACGCTAAGCTTGGCCAAATGCCGGTCGCGCGCGGCGCAAAATGGTAAAGGTCACGACGCACTGTCGTCAACCAAAACCAACAGGGCCCGCCCGTATTCCGCGCGGTGGCCGCGAATCATGGCATAAATGTCATGTTGGCTGCAACGTGATAGTGCCTAACTGGGCAACAATACTTGATCGGCTGCGGCACGCAGCAGGGCAATCGCTTGATCGCAATCCGCTTCACTGACAATGAGCGGCGGCGTCAAACGCAACACGTCAGCACCGGCGACCGAAAGGAGCAGGCCTTGCGCGCGCGCCGCCGACACGACTTTGGTCGGATCGCCGTCGATCGCCACGCCGCACATCAAGCCGCGGCCGCGCACGGCTTTGACATAAGACTGGCCGTCAAAGGCCCTGTGCAATTGCGCGAGCAAATAGGCGCCCACGTCGCGCGCCCGCGCCACCAAGCCATCGCGCTCAAAGATCGCCAGCACGGTGCGGCCGGCAAATGTGGCCAATGCGTTGGCACCAAAGGTAGTTGCGTGCGACCCGGGCACCAAGGCGTCGGCGACGGCCCCTTTGCCAACGAGCGCCCCGATCGGGATGCCGCCGCCCAAAGCTTTGGCCAGCCAGATCAGATCGGGCACGATGCCCTCTTGTTCAAAAGCGTAAAAAGTCCCCGTGCGACCTAGACCTGTCTGCACTTCATCTAGGCACAACAGCACACCGCGCTCATCGCAGAGCTGGCGCAAGTCTTTGAAAAAGCCCGGTTGCGCGATATTGACGCCGCCTTCACCCTGCACAATTTCGATCAGCACCGCGCCGACTTGCTCGGTCATCAAAGCCGCAATCGAATTCAAATCGCCAAACTGCGCGTAATGAAAGCCCGGCACCAGCGGTTCAAAGCCCGCTTGGTATTTCGCCTGCGCGGTCGCAGTCATGGCAGCGTAAGTGCGCCCGTGAAAGGAGCCTTGCATCGTAATGAAATCGGGGCGCGGTTTTCCCAACACTTTTGCGTGGTAGCGCCGCGCACACTTCACGACGGCTTCAGTGCCTTCAGCGCCGGAATTGCAAAAAAACGCTTTGGCCGCCGCGCCGCCGGTCGCCAACGCAAATTGTTCACACAAAAGCTGGGCCAGCGGTGTTGCGTGGGCATTGTGCCAATAATTCGACTGATGTAGCAGCTTGCCGACCTGCATCTGCAGCGCGGCCACAAAGTCCGGATGGTTGTGCCCAAGCGCATTGACCGCCACGCCCGCGGAAAAATCTAGGTAAGTCTGGCCTTCCTGCGTGACGCCCCAAGGGCCATGGCCATCGACAAAAACCACTGGCGCGTTGCGGTAGTTGGGCGTCAAATAACGTTCACCCAGGGCGACGATTTCAGCAGTTGTGTGGCTTTTTAGTTCAATCATCGAATTAGATTGCGGCGTTTGCGGTTGTGAAACGATCGCGGGCTGAGAAGACATGCACATTTTCCTTTGGCTGCGCGGCGCGCGCAAAAAAAGCTACAGGCAAGGCTAAGTATAAGCGCGGCGATTTTTTTTCGCGAACAATTGTCGCAGCGCAAAAAACTGTGCGCAGCCCGCGTTCCGTGCGTTTTCTTGACGCAGGTGTTTTGCGCATCTAGCCTTGTGCTGGTCCCTCTGCGTTCGCTGGTCGAACTCATTGGCACCAAGCGCAGGTCCCCTTGCGCCCACAGCCGCGAAAACGCGGCCGCGTATCGTCCACAACCGCGCTTGTGGACTGGAGAATGGATCGCATGGCCGCAAAAAACGCAGTCGGTTTGGACATCGGCACCTCGTCGATCAAGATTGCGCACCTCAAGGAAACCAACAAGGGCCTGCAATTGCTGGCTTTTGACTCTGTTATGCTGCCGCCGGATACCATCCGCGACGGCGTGATCTTGAACGCGCCGGCCTTGGCCAGCCGCGTGCAGGAAATTTTTGCCGTCAACAAGATCAAAGAGAAAAAAGTGGCGGTGTCGTTGTCCGGCCACTCCGTGATTATCAAGAAGATTTCCCTGCCTGAAATGTCTGTGGCGGAATTGCAGGAATCGATCCAATGGGAAGCCGAGCAGTATATTCCATTTGATATCAAAGATGTGCACGTCGATTTTCAAATCGTCAATCCGCACGCCGGCCAAGGGCAGATGGACGTGCTGCTGGTTGCAGCCAAAAAAGCCGTGATTGGCGAACTGGTCGACGTTGTGCGCGCGGCCAAGCTCGATCCGATGATCGTCGATGTCGATGCTTTTGCTCTGTATAACGCGTTTGAAGCCAATTTTCAGATGCCGACCCAAGAAACGATTGCGCTTATCAACGTCGGGGCGTCCACGATCAACATCAACGTCGTGGCCGGCGGCCAAACGTCGTTCACCCGCGATATTACCATCGGCGGCAACCTGTTGACCGAAGAAATCAGTAAGCAATTCGCGGTGCCATGGGAAGAAGCCGAGCACATGAAGACCACGAGCGAAACCACGCTGTCGATGTCGGGCGTGCTGCGCGAGGTGCAGCGCATTTCCAAACGTGTGTCGGAAGTGCTGATTAGTGAAATTCAGCGATCGCTGGATTTCTTTGCCGCAACGGCGATGAACGCCGATATTGCTGCGATTTATCTGTGCGGCGGTGCGGCGCTGCAAACCGGTTTGATCGAAGGTGTCGAGCGGCGACTGGGCACGCATGTGCGTGCTTTGAATCCGTTTAACCAGCTCATTGTCGATCCCAAAAAGTTCGACACGGCGTTGCTGCAGCGCATGGCGCCCATTGCGTCGGTGGCGCTGGGGTTGGCGTTGCGGCGACCCGACGATCGCTAGTCGGGCAACTGGCTTGTAGGTTCTGGAAGTTTGTAGCGCAGAAATTGGCGCGTTGGTTACGCCGGGAGGGCAACAAGTGCTCGCGATGATTCGCATAAATCTTTTGGGCAATGCCAAAACCGACAAAAAGCGCGGCGGCATCAAGCTGCCGTCGATTCCCAACGTCGGTCTGCTGCTGGCCCTGCTTGTGCTGGTCAGCGAGGGCGCAGTGGCGTTCAAATGGCACGAAGCCGCGTCGATTCAGGCCGACAAAGCTGTGCAAAAACTGGCGCTTAGAAAACTTGAAATGGCAGCGCTGACGCAAGGCAAGCAAGCCATTATTGAGATGAAGGCCGAGACCGACAAGCTGAGTGCGCAAAAAGCGGTGTTCGACGAATTGTTCGCCGATAAAGTTGGTCCGGTCAATGCCCTGACTTACTTAAGTTTTATTCTGCAACCTCGCGACGAAGCGACCACAAATGCAGAAGATTTGAAGTCCATGGAAGCCGCCGGTTGGCGCGTGGCGTGGAACGCACAGCAGGCGTGGTTCACCACAATTCACGAGGACAA
>CAMDBH010000114.1 GCA_945889325.1 Klebsiella pneumoniae | reverse complement strand
AGAAAATACTTTTAATAATTCAGCGATTGTGTTCCAAACCGTGCGCCCCAATGTCCGCAGATCACCGGTTGGCGGTAACCAGGGCTGATAAAGTTGAGAATATCTCTCAAAGTGTCAGATGGTTACCGTTCTTGCGATCGCCCTGGCAGCGGTCAGCCTTGCCATTTGCCAATTCGACCGATTGTGGCACAATCTGCCCATGCGATTACCCCGACTCGAATTCCTCGGCGCGCTGCACTCGGTCATGAACCTGCCAGAGGCCACACAAAGGCGCGTATTTACTATGTTGCTCTGCTTGGCTGCCTGCACCAGCACGCCGCCCGCGGCGCTCGTCGCCTGTGCCGCCGACGGCACCTGCCCCAGCGATACCCATTGCGTTGCCGGTGTTTGCCAAGCCGGCGCGCCGACCGATGCCGCTGGCGGCGACACCAGCGCTGGCGGGGACGCAGGCGGCGACGCCGTCGCCGCCGACGCCGGGGCCATCTGCTTGCCAAAACTTTCCGGCGGCCCCAGCGCCCGCGGTGAATCGTTTGGCGGATTCGCCGCTGGCAAATTCATGATCATGAGCGGCGACGACGGCGTGGCGCAAAACTGCAACCCAAGCCCAAAACCCGTAGCCGATAACTGGACTTTCACGCCTTGCGTCGGTTGGAGCACAGTGGACGCCAAAGCCGCGCCCGACCCGCGCGCGCGGGCGGCGTCCACCAGCGATGGCAGCTTGTTGTACGCCTTTGGCGGGCGCTACCGCACTGCAGTTGGCAATTATACTTTGCGAAACGACACTTGGGTGTGGTCCAAGGCCGAAGGTTGGCAGCCGCTCGACGACGGCACCAACGGACCCAAGGCGCGTTCATCGACCGTTTTGGGCATCGACACGACGACCGGCACGCTGTGGCTGTATGGCGGCAATGCGTCGAACAACGGCTTAAATTTTACGCCATTGGGCGATGTTTGGAAGTTCACCTTGGGCGAGGCTGGTTGGAAAAGCTTCAAAACCACAGGCAAAGCACCGGTCGCGCGTATCATGCACGCGGGCGCGGTCACGCAAGACGGCAAATGGCTGGTGATTCACGGCGGTGGCGACGCCAACGCGTTTCAAGGCCCGTTCTTTGGCGACACGTGGCGTTTGGACCTGAAAACCGGCGCTTGGGAGGAAATCGGCAGTGGCGGCGCGGCACCGGCGGCGCGCATTCTCGGCTCGATGGTCGCGATCGGCGGCAACAAAGTGCTGCTTTTTGGTGGCCATGACGACGGCGCAGTCGGTAACCGCAATGATGTATGGCAGTTGGACGCCGACAGCGGCGCTTGGACTGTCTTGCGCAAAGGCGATTTGGGCAAGGGCGGCGATCCGGACGCCATTTTCAACAAGGCCAACGGCCAGTGCGATTTCCCGGGCGATTTTATGCAACTCGATTTGGACAGCCCGGAACGGCGCGAAAGTGCCTTGCTGACGTGGGATTTTGTTGGCAAGCAGGCTTGGTTATTCGGCGGCAAGGGCGACTGCGGCCCTTTGCGCGATGTTTGGGCCTTCGATCCGGTCAAGGCCGAGTGGACCAGTCACGACGACACGCCTAAGGGCTGGTCTTGTTTGCGCTATATTACGCCCTGCTCGCATTTGTGTGGCGGGTAGCCGCGTGGTAGGTTCAGCCACATGGCCCAAACCCTCAAAAGTACGACGCTAACCGCCGACACACCGCGCGCGGATTTGGTGGTGCAGGCGCTCACGGGCGCATCGCGGGCGATTGTCCGCGGGATGTTCGACCATGGTTGCGTGATGTTAGACGGCAAACCCTGCGGTGAAGCGGGACTGCCGGTCGCGCGCGGCCACGTGCTCACCGTCACCTATGATGCCGAACAACGCTACAAGGAAGTCCCGCGCACTCGCCTAAGTAGAGCATTTCGCATTGCTTTTGAGGACAAATACCTTATAGTCGTTGAAAAAGTTGCAGGCGTCCTGACTGTGCCGACCGACTACGGCGAACAAAACACACTAGTCCACGAAGTCGCAAGACATTTCAGCAAGGGCCAGCGCATTACCCACCGCGCGCATATCGTGCACCGGTTGGATCGCGACACGTCGGGGGTGCTGGTCTTTGCCAAAACGGAAGCCATTGCACAGGCTTTGAAGCAACAGTTTGCCGACCGCAAGCCGGAACGCGAATATGCGGCGATTGTGGTCGGCACGCTCAAGGTGGATCGCGGCACGTTTCGCAGTTTTCTCACGACAGACGATGACTTGGATCAATATTCCACGGCCACACCGGGCGAGGGCAAGCTGGCGGTCACGCATTTTCAAGTCATGCAGCGTCTGCGCGGGGCGACGCTGGTGAAGGTCAATTTGGAAACGGGGAGGCGCAATCAGATTCGCGTGCATTTTTCCGAAGATGGCCACCCCGTGCTTGGCGATGTGCGCTATGAGAGCGCGCGCGCGCAGCACCCGGCGTGGCGCGACAAGCGGTTGGCGCTGCACGCCCGCACGCTGGGGTTTGTCCATCCCGTCACGGGTGCGTCGGTGCGGGTGACTTCGGCCTTGCCCGCCGTGTTTCATGCGTTTTTGGTGGCGGCGCGGTGAGCGGTTGCGCGTTTAGGACTTCGGTAGAGCCATGAGATTAAACGAAATATGTTTTTTATTGTATATCATGCTGGATTGTCATCCAATCTAGCTAACACGCCCCCCCAGCCGCGGCCCCCGACGCCCAAGCCCACTGGAAATTGTAACCGCCCAACCACCCGGTGACATCCACAACTTCGCCAATGAAAAACAAGCCGGGGACTTTTTTCGCCTCCAGCGTCTTCGACGACAGTTCCTCGGTAGCCACGCCACCGCGCGTGACTTCAGCCCGACCATAACCGCCGGTTCCTACCGGCTTGACCTGCCAAGTGTGCATGCGCTTTGCGAATTCACTTAGCGCCGCATCGGATCTTTCCGCAATCGGACCGCTGGGCGCTTGCAATTCAGCGCAAAGCGCTTCGGCCAAGCGCTCGCTAAATTTGTCGCCGAGCAAGTGCCTAACTTCCTTGCGACAATTGGCCCTTTTCAACGCCAAGAAATGCGCAGCCAAGTCCGCATTCGGCGCGAGATTGATGGTCAACAAATCGTCCGGCAGCCAATGCAGCGACACCTGCAAAATCGCCGGTCCTGACAAGCCGGTGTGGGTAAACAGCATGTTTTCATGAAATTTCTTGCCGCGCACAGTCACTTCGACGTCGACAGAAACGCCCGACAAAGCGCCAAACCGGCGCAAGAAAGCGCCGTCCATGCTCAGCGACACCAGAGCTGGGGCCAACTCCGTGATTTTCAAATCAAAATACTTGGCAATTCGATAACCTAGGTCCGTAGCCCCGATCTTGGGGATGGACAGGCCGCCCGTCGCGACCACCACCGACATCGCGTACATCGCGCCAAGGTTGGTGCGCACGCGGAAGCGCGCGCCGGCGTGGCTCGGGGGATCGCAACTTTCAACTTTTTCAACTCTTACATCCAGTTGTATCTGCGCGCCTGCTTCGTCACATTCGGCCTTGAGCAAATCGACAATGCGTTGCGCGGAGTCGACGCAGAACTGCTGGCCGAGTTTTTTCTCGTAAAAGGGCACCGCGTGTTTGGCGACCAAGGCCATGAAATCTTGCGGTGTGAAGCGGGACAGGGCGCTTTTAGCAAAATGGCCATTGGCCGAATAGAAGTTGTCCGCCTTGGTGCCGAGGTTGGTGAAATTGCAGCGCCCGCCGCCAGAAATGAGGATCTTCTTGCCCAATTTGTCGGCATGATCCAGCGCCAGCACGCGTTTGCCGCGGCGGGCCGCGGTGGCGGCACAAAAGAGTCCGGCGCCACCCGCACCTAACACCAAGACATCCCACGGCAAAGCGGAGTCGCTCCCGGCGCTTGCTGAAACCACTACTTGTACAACACTTGCAGCGGCGTCTTTAAAGCATTGAAAGTATTATCAAGTTCGCCGTTGACCGCCCGCATCGGATCGTAGCCGCTCGGCTGCCACGACGGCTTGACAATCATCGCTCCCAACAGCGCCAGCCAGCTCTTGTTCTGGCCATCCACCAGTGATATCAGATAATTAGCCGACGCTTCCCCCATGTTGGTCCAAAAGGCCGGCAAACCGTTGACGACAACGTCCAAATTCTTGCTGCCGCCAGGATGCATCTTAATAAAATCGACGTCGTAATAATTGAACGACACGCAGGAATTGATGAGCATCACTTGGTAACGATTGGGAAAGTTCTCACTCTTGTACGAAATCGGCTCCAACGGCCCGTGGCCAAAGTGGCTGTGACCTTGGTACAAAAAGATGTCGCTGTGCCAAAAAGCTTCCAAATACCGCCAGGTGGCTTTCTGGCGCCATTCGGGATTGCCGTCCTCATAGCCCCAGAACGTGCGAATTTCCAGTGTCATATCACGACTTTGCCCAGCCAAACTCACCGTCACGGGCGCCGTCCAAACGATGGTGTGTTCGGCAAACCGCGCCACCACTTGGCGCCGCAGATCTTCGCGATCCGCTGCAGCGGTAATCGCCTTAGGAAAACCGCTGTTGTCGACGATCCAGTTGGCCAAATCGTCATACGTCGCGGTGATCTTCTTGCCAGCAACTGTGTAGTCCAACAAAAGCGCGTAGGGTTCGGTTTGCGTAACTGTCAGTTTGGGCAAGCGCGCCCGCAACGTGCGCAGGAAACGGAAATGCTCCACAGCGCTAATATCACTTGGGTTTAGCTCATCGGCATCGACGCCGAAAAAGGCGTAAGCCACCACCTTGGTGCGATCGGTGCCAAATCCCCACAGCTTGTCGTAATCCGGATACGTCACAGGCGGCGCCTTGACGGGTTCCAACTTGATGCGCACCGGCAGATAGCGCCGTTGGACCTCACTGAGCGCGACGAGTTTGCTCAGATCGAGGCCCTTCTGCGCCAGGTTGATTGCATCAATCTCCTTGGCAATCGCAGTCTTACATTTGGCCAAATTCGGCGCAAAATGAAACCACAGTGAGTCCGCGGCCGTCTTGGCGTCATCGCTGCAAGTCGCGTTGATTTCGTCGCGGCGCTGGGTGTAATCGCCAAACAACAAGTAGGAATCCATATTTGCAGCCGCCGGACTTTTGGCCCGCACCAGCGCAACGTCGCTGTACGGATATTGCACCCGCCACACCTTCTGACCGGTGGGTTTGCCCTGGTCGACCACAGTTAGTTCCGTCTTTTTCCAGCCTTTGGGGTCTAAGTTGCTCAGCGAATCGCGATCCTGCAGTGCAACCTCCGGCGCCCGCAACGCACCGATGGCCGATTTCACTTGCCGTTGAATTTCCTTAGCCACCGTCTGATCGTTAGAATTCACGGGCACATAGACATAGGACTGCCACGTAGCTCGGCGTTCCAACGCCGTGGCCGAAGTCAGGTCTTCCTCGCTCGTAGTCGCCTCAGGCGATGCGGTCTCGCACGCCGCGCAAGCCAGCGCGAGCATCGCACACGCAAGCGCGTATCCGGGCGCGCGCGCGCCGGCGCGACCGCTACCAACTCCAATAAGTAAATCTGCGATCATAGACATGCGAACTCCCAACGCTCAACGCGCAAACACCAAACCCCAAGCCTGGCTGTTGCACCAGCCGCGGTGGAAGGGTGCCAGACCGCCTTCGTGCGCGCCCAAGTCGCGACCGTCCTGATTGCAAACGCCACTGTTATTATAGCCGAACGCCCAACCGTAGGCCGCGATATCATTACTGTTCCAGTGAAAGCCCACATTCCACGCCGGTTTGGCGTCGTATGTGATGGTCCAGTTGTTACAAGTCGTCGCTTTGACTTGTGTTTGGTTCTGGTTCATCTGGAACGTGCA
>CAMDBH010000113.1 GCA_945889325.1 Klebsiella pneumoniae | reverse complement strand
TGGGCCGCGCTCGCGTCCTGTCCCGGAGGGACATCTCGAACTGTAGCGGTGGACTTCAGTCCAACGCGTTGCCGCGATTGAGGTTTTCTTCGATTATTGCCCGCGGCCTCAGCCTAACGCCCCGTGATCGTTCTTGCGATAGCCCTGCTGCCGGAGCCGAAAAAGTCGTCGCCTGTTTGTCACCGAGACTTGCTATTGAAAATGATATTCATTATCATTAAGCCCCCGTCGACGCTGATGTCGGCAATTTATTTAATAGGATTGGTATGTTACGCCTAATTGCCCTTTTCACATGTACGACTGTCCTACTTTGTGGCGTCGCCGTCGCCAGCGAGCGCCACTTCACCCAAATGTACGAGAGCAACGTATTGCCGCAGAATTCCGTTGAGATAGAAACTTGGAACACCTTGCGCATGGCCAAGGACAGCTATTTTATGCGGTTAGATCACCGCCTGGAATTTGAATTTGGCCTGACCGACCAATTGCAAACCGCGCTTTATCTGAATTTGGGCAGTACGGGTTCACGTCAAGGCTCAGAAATTGCCACAGAATCTGAATTCACTAGCATTTCAAGCGAGTGGAAACTCAAGCTGAGCGATTCTGTTGGCGACGCGATCGGTTCGGCACTCTACTTTGAACTGAGTGCAGGTGCTCAGGAATATGAGGTGGAAGCCAAAATTATCCTAGACAAACGGATGGATCGTTGGCTGTTCGCGTTCAATGGGGTATACGAGCATGAAATTACAGTACTTGGCGATGAATTGCGCAAAGAGCACAAAGCCAGCGCGATCGCGGGCGCGACGTATTTCTTCAGCGATCATATGACTCTAGGTGTTGAGGCCTTTGGCAAGGCCGTGTTTGAGGCCGAGCACGTTGCAGGTGGCGGACACGGCGATTTAGCGATGGAACATGCTGCCGTTTGGGCCGGTCCGGTGTTAGGCTACGCCGCCAAAGGTTGGTGGGCTGCCGTGTCGATTACACCGCAACTCGCTGGTCTTGCAGGGACTTCTGCAGGTAGCTCTCTCAATTTGGATGAATTTGAACGCGCCCAAGCGCGGATTTTGCTCGGTTTTCATCTGTAAAATGATCATGCCCAATAGGATCGCACTAGTATGGAGTGTTTCCGCGTTGCTCGCCGCTTGCAGCGCGGCGCTGCCCTATGTGTCTGACGACGACGTCACATGGGCCAAAACCAACATTTCACCCAGCAATGACAAAGACTTGCGCGATGGGCGGACGCTATACATCACCAAATGCGGCGGTTGTCACGCGCCGTTTCTGCCGAGCGCGCGGCCGTTTAGCGTTTGGCGCATCGAAGTGCCGTCCATGGGCGATCGCGCCCAAATCGACGCGGCCGATCAGCAGCAAATCCTGCGTTATTTGGCAGTCGCCACGCGGACACCTTTGTCGCCGCCGTAGTTTTGCGAAGTTTGAAATTTGCGTTTGCCGAGGCCGCGCTGCGCTGCTATTGTTCCGCCGCCGCCGCCTTGGTGGCCCGCTTTTTTGTCGGAGCAACCCATTATGCAAAAGTTAAATTATTTCATGGTGCGCGGTGCGTTCACGCTTGCGATCGCAGCGGCGTCGTTGGCCCTGCCGCGCGACGCGCAAGCGACGTGGCCGCCCGCGGCCGACGCGGACATGAAAAAGCCGGAAAATTGGCCCAATGATCCCGACTACATCCAGTACAACGTCGACAAGGACGGCAAAGTCAACGTCACCGGCGGCGAATGGAACCAATTTTCGTTCATGCCCGACGTGTGGACAAAAACGCCGGGATTTCGGACTGTTGAAATCGCCCAAGGCTCGGGTATGCACACCGACACAGCCTGGCCGATCACGATCGGCGATCGCCGCACCTTGATTGCGGTGCTCGATTCCGGCATCAAGTGGGATTCCGACGATCTGTTGAACAAATTTTACTTGAATCGCAAGGAATTGCCAGTACCTGACGCGGCATGCCACACCAAAGACTACAAAGACAGCGACCCGTACGATTCCAACGGCGACGGTATTTTCAACATGGCGGATTGGGCCAAAGAAGGGCCAAAGGAGTCGCCGAAAACGCCTTGTGATCCAAAGGTTAAAGACGTCAACGCCAACGGGTACATCGATCCGGGCGACTTGATCCACACATTTAGCGATGGCAAAGACGGCGACGGCAACGGGTACTTGGACGACATCAGCGGCTGGGACTTTTTCCGAGGCGACAACGACCCTTACGACGATACGCGCTACGGCCACGGCTCCGGCGAAGCCCGCGATTCCACCGCCGAAGGCAACAACGGCCGCGGCACCATCGGCATTTGCCCAGAATGCACTGTGATCATGGTGCGTTGTGCGGACAGCTTTTTGGCCGATGGCAACGACTTTGCGGCCGGCGTCATTTTCGCGGTCGATAGCGGCGCCAACGTGGTGCAGGAAGCCTTGGGCGCCATGAACCGCGGCCACTATGCCGATGATGCGATCAATTACGCCTACGCCAACAACGTGGTGATTATCGCTTCAGCCGCGGATGAATTGAGCTTTCACCACAATATGCCCGGCACGACGGATCACACCGTTTATGTCCACGCCATTGTTTACGACGGGCCATCGCCCAAGAATTCGACGACGTTTTTGAATTTCAACAACTGCACCAATTACGGCGGCAATTTGGCTTTAAGTTCACCGGGTACCGGCTGTTCTTCTGAAGCGACGGGTGTGACCTCAGGCCACGCGGGCATGATTTATTCAGCAGGTTTGAAGGCAAAACTCGATCCGCCCATTTCAGCCGAGGAAGTCCGCGGTGTGCTGATCATGACGGCTGACGATATCGATGTGCCTGAAAGTAAAACAGATGCCACAAAATTCCCCTCGGGTCCGGGCTGGGATCTGCATTTTGGTTATGGCCGCAACAATGTCGGCGCTTCGGTCAAAATGGTTGTCGGCAATTTGTTGCCGCCCGAAGTCGACCTTGTCAAGCCGAGTTGGTTTGAACCCATTGAGGTCACACGCACGCCCAAGTACACGATTGAAGGGCGCATTGGTCTGCGCGCCGACGGCAAACCGGCGCGCTACAAATCGTACGACTACGTGCTGGAATACGCCAAAGGCATCGATCCCAAATCCGGCTGGACCACGATCAAGGCAGACAAGACGCCCGGACTCGTTGGACCAATTGCGGAATTTGATGTCGCGGCGATTGCAAAGGACGTCGATTACGATGCGCCCTTGGTCGATCACGATCAATACAGCTTCACCGTGCGTTTGCGCGTTACTGCGCTGAATTCAGATGGCAAAGAGGTCAAAAACGAATACCGCCGCTCGTTTGGTTTGTACAAAGAGCCCAATTTGCTGCCCGGTTTTCCCATTCACAACAAAGCCAGCATTGAGGCTTCGGCCAAAATGTTCGATCTCAATGGCGATGGCAAAGATGAAATGGTTCTACCCACTTCGGACGGCTACATCCACGCTTATGGCGCAGACGGCAAAGACATCACCGGTTGGCCAGTTGCCGCGCCGATTCGGCCAGAACTGGCGCGCGACTACCCCGGAAACGTAAGCAAAGCCTGCGCTTACCGCACAGACAAAGCCGGCTGCAAGGCGCAAAACACCACCCTCAAACCCGAATACCGCCAAATGAGCTTGGGCACACCGGCCATTGGCGATCTCGATCATGATGGCAAAGTAGAAATGGTCTTCACCACTTACGACGGTAGCTTGTTGGTGTACACGGCCGACGGCAAACCGGTCGCGGGTTTTCCGGTGCAAGTAAGTGAAGTCAATGCCAAAAAGGCCGACGAGGCGCATCTGTGGGATGACGGCATCTTCTCCGCGCCGGTTTTGGCCGATTTGGACAAGGATGGCAAGCTCGAAATCGTGGTAACCGCTATGGATCAGCAGGTTTACGTGTGGCGCTTTGACGGCACGCTGCAGCCTGGCTTCCCGGTGTTGTGCAACGATCCGGACAAGGGCGTCGGCCGCGGCGATCGCATCATCACTTCGCCCGCGGTCGGCGACGTCAATGCCGACGGTTTGCTCGACATTGCCACCGGTTCCAATGAAGTGTTCGGTTCCGAAAAAGGCAAAAATGAAGCGCGCGGCTACGTCATCCACGGCGACGGCAACAAGCACGCGGGCGGGCCTTTCCTCGCTGGATTCCCCGTCAAAACGTACGGTTTGATGGCTTATGTCCTGCCAACTGTCGGCTCAGGCGTGCCGGGCAATCCGGCGATGGCCGATTTGGACTTTGACGGCAAATTAGAAGTCAATTTCGACACCATCGGCTCGGCGGGCACATTTTTCACTTGGGAAGGCAAAACCTATTGCATCGGCAAATTGGCGGGCAAGTGTCCGACCACCTTTACCAACAGCGCAAAAAACTTTGGCCCCAAAACCAATACAAGTGAGAAAACCGCTGCATTTCTGCTGATTTCAAACGCATCGATCGGCAAGATCGATCCGACTGGCGGCGTCGATTTTGTCAAAGCGGCAGCCGGCTTTGATTTCGCGCTGACCTTTGCTTCGGGCGGCACGCGGGCCAATTTTGACCATTTGATCGCCGCTTGGGACAGCCAAACGGGTAAGATGTTAGAGGGTTGGCCGCGGATCATGGACGATTGGCAGTTCTTTTCCAATCCGGCGATCGTCGACATCGACGGCGACAATTTGCCGGAAGTCGTCGCCGGTTCGGCTGGCTATTTGGTCCACGCGTGGAACTATTTGGGGGTTGAGCCCAGGAATTTTCCCAAATATACCATGGGTTGGGTTTTAGCTTCGCCCGCTCTCGGCGACATGGACGGCGACGGCAAGTTCGACATCGGCGTAGGCACGCGCGACGGTTGGATCTTTGCCTGGAGCACAGCGGGCAAAACCGCTGGCGCCATCAACGAATGGCCCTTCCACGGCCACGACGTGCACAACACCAACAATTACAATAGCGTGATCAACCCGTACGCCAAGGCCCCCGTTGTGGTCGACATCCCAGCGGCACCGGCGCCAAGCAGCTGTAACAGCAGCAATAATGGCCATTTCGGTGCATTCGGTTGGTTGTTCGCTGGGGTTGCCGTGGCGCTGGTCTGGCGTCGTCGCGCGCTGCGTTAGCGAGGAAAGCCATATGATCACCGCCGATCCGCAGTACCAATGCTACAAGTGCAAGGAAGAACTTGTCTTTGATGTCAAGATCGGCATCCGCGACACTTGCCCCAACTGCACGTCGTATTTGCATTCCTGCCGCAACTGCCGGTTTTGGAACGTTTCCGCCCATAACCAGTGCTTGGAGAGGTCGGCCGAGCTCGTGCGCGATCGCGAAGCGATGAACCGCTGCGATTTCTTCCAGTTCCGCGTCATCGGCGAGGATAATTCGGCAGAGACCAACGCCGCCAAAGCCAAGCTCGACAACCTGTTTGGCGGTGGCGCGTCTGCTAAGCCCGCGCTTTCATGGGGGGCGCCGACAGCCGCGGTGAACCCCGAGGAAGCAGCGCGGGCGCGGCTTGAAGCGTTGTTTAAGAAGTAGATGAGGACCGCGCGCTTGACAAAACAGCGCCATCTGGGCAAAATATTGCCCCGCGCGAACGGCTTGCCGCCAGCGCCGATCGGGGTGTAGCGCAGCCTGGTAGCGCACTTGCTTCGGGAGCAAGGAGTCGCAGGTTCAAATCCTGTCACCCCGACCACAGAATCGCGCAAAGCGCGATTCTGCCGGTCGTTAGCAGTGTTCTTTTTAGGGGGCCGTAGGCCCCCTCGCGCGTCCGCGCTCACCCCCTGCCCGTGCCCCCCCCGCCCCCGCCCCCCGACCCCCGCCCCCGCCCCCCGGCCCCCCGGCCCCGCCCCCATACGCGCTAACTTAAGAAAATGTGGTCCGAGCAATCGCAATTGCCGTTTCGAAATGCCCGTG
>CAMDBH010000112.1 GCA_945889325.1 Klebsiella pneumoniae | reverse complement strand
GTAAAGCCCCGATGCGGGGCTGACCCCAGCTCAACTCCGGTGCGAACATCTAGGTTTGATTTGGGAATTGGCTACTCGCGGTTGCCTGCCACCAGATTTGGCAACCTGATTGCGGAAATTCGAGACCCCGATTTTGGATCCTCACCCTTAACCCCGATTCGCGGCTTGGCAGCGAAACGATCATTGTCATTCGCTCCACATGCGGAATCTTTCGGATGTATGCACGCGATGCGGTATTCGCTCGGCCCAGATCTGCATCCGAAACAGACGAATCGATCCGAAATCGCAGCGGGCTCGCGGGCGGACGCAACGATTGCCCGCAGCGGCATTTCGGCGTAAAGTCGCGCTGTCCGCGCGTCGTGTGCGTGGCACCAAAACCGAGGCGCCATGAATTATTTCAGCTTTTGCGCGCAGGCGGCAGCCGTCGCTCTGGTCGCGGGCGCGTCCGGCGCGGGCCTCAGCGCCTGCGGCAGCATGCCCGCCGGCACCGGCAACGCAACTGTGGATGCGGGCAGCACTAAAGATCTCGGCGCTGCAAACACCGATGGCGTTGTGTCAGATAATGGCGCAGCGCTTGACACCGCCGCGGCCGATTTGGCACAAAATCTTGACTCTGTTACCGATTTAGTCGCATCAGACGTCGCCGCATGCATCGAAAACAGCACCTGCAGCGACGGCGACCCGTGTACCAAAAACGACAAATGCATTGGCGGCAAATGCGTCGGCACGCCGTTGGTCTGCGACAAAGACCTGCCAAAATGCAAAGTTGGCAAATGCGAGCCCAACAACGGTGTCTGTATCATCAGCGACAAAGACGGCCCTTGCGACGATGGCGATCCTTGCACACAGGCCGACAATTGCATCGCAAGTGTCTGTATTGGCTTCAAAATCGACGGCTGTTGCAACAAAAGCTGCGTGGGCAAAGTCTGCGGCGATGACGGGTGTGGGGGCTCGTGTGGCAAGTGCAAAGACACCGAAGTGTGCGGCGAAGGCAAATGCGTGGTCAGCAGTGGACCCGGCGAAACATGCGCGGAAGCAAAGCCGATTTCGGCGTTGCCGTTCAAAGATGCTGGCACGACATTGGGCAAAAAGGACGACTTAAACGCTCCGGACAAAGCTTGCTATAACGGCGAGTTGGGGATGTACGGACCCGACGTCGTTTACAGTTATATCCCACCAGCCGACGGCACAATTAGCGTAAAAATAAGTGGTTACAGCAACAGTCCCGTGTTCTATGTCGCGACGGACTGCGCTGATGTCAAAAATTCCTGCCTGGGCGGTTCCGGCGCATTTGGCTTGCCAGATAGTTTTGAGAATTTTGCCAAGGTCAAAAAAGGCCAGAAAGTTTATATCGTTGTCGATGCCGATCAAACCGAAGGCGGCGATTTCACGATCGAAGTCACCAACTGCCCCGTCAATTGCAAAGACAAGGTCTGCGGCTACGACGGCTGCGGCGGCGATTGCGGCTTTTGTCCCAAACTTTCTGCCTATGAGTGCAGCAACATCGGTACTTGCTTGTGTGTGCCCAAATGTGACCAGAAAAAATGTGGCGACAACGGTTGCGGCAAAAGCTGCGGCAGTTGCGGCGGCGGTGACATCTGCGACGGCGGCATGCAAGGCGCGTACAAGACCGGCTGCGTCAAGGACAAGCAGGTCGGCGACACATGCAGCTCAGCGATACCCTTTGACAAATCGCCATTTACATACAGCGGCAGCACGGTCGGTTTGGGCAACAATGTCTACGGCTGGTCGTTTTGCGAAGGCGATGGCACCGGTGCCTATTATGGTGCAGAAGCCCCTGATTTAATTTTCAGTTTTGGCGGCAAGGCGGCCCAGACTTGGTTCATCGATTTGAGCAAGTATTCAACGATGCTGGAAATCTACGCATTTGGCGACTGCAAGGATCCGATAAGCTGTAAACAGGCGGGCTATAAAGGGTTTAATTTGAAAAAATGGCTGTTTGTGGAATCACCGACCAATGCACCCTTGTTTGTGGCGGTGGATGGCTATGACAACCAAGAAGGGACTTTCACTTTGAATGCCACGCACTGCGTGCAGCCGGGCGACTGTCCCAACGGCGACGTCGGGCAATATTGCAGTTTGCCACATATCATCGCGGCTTTGCCGTTTAAAAGCGCAGGCCAGATCGGATTGGACACCTATTGGTTGCCCAAAGGCGTTTGCGGGGCGAAGAAGGACATGGGCCACGGCGGCGGCAATACGGCGTATCGGATAACGGCTACAAAAACAGGCAACTACATCGCGACTGTGACGGGCAATGGCGGCATGGACCCGATTTTGTACATGGCGGGCGATTGCACGCAATTGGCGACGACTTGCACGGCGCTCGTGGACAAAACTGGCGAAAATAATACAGAAATTTTGAATTTTGCCATGAATGCGGGCGATGTGCGCTATTTGGTTGTGGATGCGACGACCAAGATCGGCGGCAATTTTTCGATCGATGTGGTCGGACCCTGAGATGAACAAGGCCGAGGCAAATGCGCAGCCGTTGGCCGCCACTGAGATCGCCGTCGGCGAACAAACGCTTGACGAGGCAAGCTACGCTGCGGCTGGTCTTGGCGCTGTTGGATTGCCGAATGCCAAAGCGGCAGGCGTTCACGACGCAACTGTTGGCGCACACACCACTTTGTCCAATTCCGACGCCGCGCAAACGCTGACCGATGACCGGTCGTGGCGCGAAGCGGGCAACGCGCCACGCCTGCTGGTCAACCTGAGTGAATCAAGCGACGAATGCGGCGACGACACCGCAGAACTCACCATCCTACGCGGCCGCTACATCCAAGGCGATGAACTTGCGCGCGGCAACATGGGCTACGTGCAAACGGCATCGGACGTCGGCATTGGCCGCGCTGTGGCCATCAAGCACATCCATCCGCATTTGTTGAGCAATCATACAAATTTCACCAGGTTCGTGCATGAATCGCAGTTGACGGGGCAGTTGGAACACCCATCGATTGTACCGGTGTACGACATTGGATTGGATGAAAAGGGCAAGCCTTTCTACGTGATGCGGCTGGTTTCCGGCAAGACGCTGGCGGAGATACTGGATGGCATGCGCTCAAAGGATGCGGAGGTGACGCGGCGGTTTACGTGGCGGCGCTTGCTCGGCGTGCTGCACCAAGTGTGCACTGCTGTTGGCTTTGCCCATGCCAAAGGGGTGGTGCACCGCGATCTCAAGCCGGCCAATATCATGCTGGGTGAGCACGGCGAAGTGTACGTGATGGATTGGGGCATTGCCAAAGTGCTGGAGCCTGTGCAACTGGATGCGCAATCGGCGGCGGAATTGCGGGCTTTTGAAGGCGACATCGTCGGTACACCCGCGTACATGTCGCCCGAGCAGGCCAGTGGGCGCGGCGATGCCGTGGGTACGGCCAGCGACGTGTTTGCGCTTGGCACGATTTTGTATGAAATTCTGACGCTTACGTCGCCGTTCGCTGCGCCAGATCTGCGGTCGGTACTGTACAACGTGGTGCATCTGCAGCCACAGCCGCCGCGACAGATGGCGCCAAACGCTGGCATCATGCCGACATTAGAGCTGATTTGCCTGACGGCACTGGCCAAACATCCGCTGCAGCGCTATGCCGACGCCAATGGGCTGGCCGAGGAACTGATGGAGGAGATGGAAGGCCTCAAAGGTGCGGAATTCAAGCGCACTTTGGCGCTGGCCGAACACGATCGCGCCGTGCAAACGTTGCATCAGCACGGCGAATTGCAGCGCAGGGCGGTGGCTTTGGACCTGGAAGTCGAGCAGCGCAGCCGCACGCTGGCGTTTGTCTCCGCGGCGGCCGACCGCGAGGCGCTCGCTGGCTCGCGGGCGCAGCGCGACATCGCCGAAGTGCTGCTGGGCAAAGCGTTTAGCGATGCTTCGCAACAGTTGGAGACGCTGTTGCGTCTCGACCCGACCGACGACTGGGCGCGCGCGAGCCTCAACAGGCTGTACCGAGAAAAAGCCGCGCACTGCGACCGCATCGGCGATCTGTCCGGGCAATTATTCTACGATATGCGGGTGTTGGATGTGGAGCCGCCGCAGGTGGGGGGACAAGCGTTTGGGTCGGTGTTTATCCGCACCGATCCAGCGGGTGCGGAGGTTTTTCTCATTCCGTTTGATGAGCTAGAACACATGCCGGCGTGCATTTCAGATCACGATTTGGGCCGCGCGCCTGCCGTTGTCGCCAAGTGCCCACCGGGCGGGTATGTGGCCATCGGGCGTTTTCCCGGCTATGAAGACAAACTGGTGCCGATTGTTGTAGAACCTGATAAATACACGCGATCGCTGTTGCTGTTGCGGCCCTTGAGCGCCAGCGCCAGCATGGTCGGGCGCGAAACAACCATGGCCCGCATCGCGCAAACCGTGGACGAAGTGGTCAAAAACAGCCGCCAAGCGGTTTTGGCCCTGCGCGGCCCCAGCGGTTGGGGCGTCACGCGCCTGTTCACCGAAGTGCGCAGTCATGTCGAAGATTCACCTGTGTTATTCTTCTATTGTGGTCCCAGCCGCTGCGTCGCCCGTTACCGCCACGTGCCATACACCTTGATCCGCGCGTGGTTGTGTTTTCGTTTTGGCCTCACCGACGGCGCGGTGGTGGAAGAAGGCGGCCAAGGCATCGAACCGTGGCGCGCGGGCAATGCCGACCGAGAGATTTTCCAGTCCCTGCTGCAGATTCCCGGCCTGCTGGGGCCGGTGGCGCAACACACAGCGGACATTGAAAAAGCGCAGCAGGTTTTCACCGCGTTCTTGCAGAAACACGCGCAACGCTCGGCCGTGATGCTGGGGATCCAAGCGCCACATTTTCTGGACGACGCGAGCTTTGCGCTGGTGGATCATGCGCTTGCGGCAACGCACAACGCTCCCGTTTTTGCCCTGATTGCGCCGGTGGACCGCGTTATCGCCGAGCAACCGCGCTTTGCCAGCTTTTTTGACTACGCCCACGCGCAGATCGCCCAGCCGTTGGCCGAACACGACGTGCGCCAATTGCTGGAGCGCGCGCTGGGCAACTCGGTCGATCCCGATGTGGTGCGGCGCATGCACGCGGCGACCGATGGTTCGCCGCGCTGGCTGATTGAAGCCGTGCGGGTGTTGGCGAACTTGGGCGCTTTGCGCGTGCAAGCCGGTGTTTGGCAACTCGATCCGCGCATCGACGCTGAACATTTTTTGCCCGAAGCACTGGCGCGTCAACGCATCCAAGCGTGGTCCGGCAAAGAGTTGGCAGTGCTTCAAGCCGCGGCCGTGGCGGGCAGCCCGTTTGGGCGCGATGAATTGGCGGCCCTTGGCGTCACAGATGTCGAAGATGCCATCCGTTTGCTCAATGCCGACGGGGCCTTTGTGGCGTCTGACATGCTGGCCGGCAACTTTGAATTTGGTTACGAACAATTGGCCGACGCCGTTTTGGCCACGGTCAGCGAGTACCAACAGTTCGCCCAACATCTGTTGCTGGCAGAATATTTGGCCCAGCGCTCTGGCTTTGATCCGGCGCGGCAGGCCAATGTCGCTCACCACTACGCGGCGGCGCAACGCTGGGTTGAGGCCGCGCACTGGGCCGACGCCATGGCTATGAATTGTCAACAGATCGGCGTGCCGAGCGAGGCCGCGTGGTGGCACAACCACGCCCAGACCTTGCGGGCAACGGACGCGGCGAACAAGGGCGGCGGCTGAAAAGATGGCAGGATCATCCAAAGTCACCGATGTCGCCGACCAGACGCCGGCAGTGATCCCGATCGTGCAACGCGCAACCGCGCGGTTGCGCTTGCGCCCGCCTTGCGAGGGCGACTTTGCTTTTATGCGCAAGCTGGCGACGGACCCAACGATCATCCAATTTTTGGGCCGCGATCTGGAGCCAGAGACGCGTACGCAACAGCGACTGGACAACATCAGACGCGGCAACGCCGATGGCTCGGCGGCGGTGTGGTTGCTGCAATTGGCACAAACACATGAATTTATTGGCACATTTGGTTTTTGGCAGCGGACGCCTGCGCACAACCGCGCCGAGGTCGGCTATGAACTGCTGCCGGCCTTCTGGGGCAAAGGTTTGATGGTCGAAGCAGGGCGGTCGGTTTTGCAATTTGGTTTTGAAGACTGGCAGTTGCACCGCGCGGAGGCCAACGTCGATCCGGACAACGTTCGCTCGCTGAATTTGCTGCAACGGCTGGGATTTGCACGTGAAGCGCAGTTGCGCGAGCACTACCGCCATGGCGATCGCTATATCGATACCGTGATACTGGGTTTGTTGCGGTCGCAATGGAAGCAATAAAAGCGTTTGCAGTTTTCAACGAGTTGATGCAATCTCAAACGTGCTGACAGGTTCGCCAAAAATAACTGCATAAATCTATTGTAAGGCGTTGCTGCCTGTGGTAGATTCCCAGCATGGAAAACACCACTGCTTCTGCGTTTTTTAAGTTGACCCCCAAACTGGGTGGCAGCCTTGGCGGCTCGCTGCGCGTGCCGC
>CAMDBH010000111.1 GCA_945889325.1 Klebsiella pneumoniae | reverse complement strand
TCAGTTAGTTAGGGCTGCTGTTCTTGAAAAAGAACCCGCGGTTTGGGCAATTCCTTCGGTGCTGGATAGCGCGGCGGCGCGCTGGGCAGGTCTCGCGCTGCCTGAACTGGATCGTACAAATGGGCCTGACGCCAACTGATCGCCCAAATGGCGGCGGCCAACAACACAAAAACGGCGATGATCACAAGGCGTGAAAGCAAGTTGCGCCCGCGGGCCTCGGCCGCCTTTTGTGCGCGATCGCGCTCAATATCCATGCGCACCAGCGCCGCGCGCAATTTTGCCTGTTCAGCGTCCTGCGGCGCCACCACTGAAGAGCCGGGCAGTGTGGTTGGCGGCTTTGCCGACACAATCCGCGATGAACTGGCATGGCTGCGCGCGGCAAACCGCTCCGCGTACGGCGTATTAGCCGCAAAAGCCGCCAGCGCAATGAGTGGAGATCCGACGGCCCAAGGCGCGAGCACCGACCGGCCGTGGACCAACGTCCTTGGCCGGTCGACTAGAAGTTCATTCATTTTATCAAGCAATTCCGCGAGAACTCCGGCGCGGCCCCACGGTTGCGCCGCCATGCCGCGCGCGAGCAGGGGCCCAAGCGTCGGGGCGGCTTGCAACAAATTCTGCAACATTTCTGGACCGATGCCAGTGTTCGCGGCATGGCGCTGCAGACTCGGGGAGTCAGCCGAAAGGGGGTGCTGCCGCAGCAGCGCAAACGCCGCAGTTGCGCAAAATGCATAGATATCTGCTTGGATGCCGGGCAGTTGACCAGCCAGCACCTCGGGCGCGACAACGGCTGCGCAAACAAAGATCTGCGCGAATCTCGGGTCTTCCACTTGGACGCCTGAATTTGCTGTCATCGCCACAAGGGCGGGGAGTCCTGCGTCAAACAAGCGCAGAGCTGCCGCATCGTCCTGACCGGGCGGACACAGAAACAGCAATTCCGGCGCGATGTTGCCGACTACCAAGCCCTGGCCGTGAACGCTTTGCAAAGCGCTGGCCAGATCAACCAGCAAACCTGCGAGCATTGCTTCATCTTGAACACCAATTTTCGCTATTAATTCAGCCAGATGCAAGCCGCGCGGCGCTTGCATCTCAAGGCGCAATACCCGCCCATTGCCCCCGGGGGCGGCCACGACTTGCGCCTGTTCAGCTACGAGCAAACTCGGCATTTTGACTTGGGTCCACCGGTCGGCCAAGGCAAGTGCTTCGTCCATGTGCTCGGGAGAAATGCGCAGTTCTTCTATAATTCTGGTGTGTTCACCGTCATCTGGGTCGTACGCCGCGATCTGGCCCCAATCCAAGGCCCGCAGCAGACGCACATGCACTGTGTCACGCGAGCGGGGATTCACGCGTCATTCCTTGCACTTAGCGCGCGCAACACGGCTCGAACCAATGCGTCTTCGTCGGCGGACGACGACGCGGGCTCAGGGGCGGGACAGGCGTTGTTTTGTCGGCGGTAGGGCGGCGTTTGCGGTTTGGCAATGGCAAAAAGCCGATCGACTTCGGACGCTGCGATCGGTTGCGCACCGCCCATCATCTTGACTTGACAGTAGATTAGCGCCGTGTGCTCCAACGCATCCAAGCGGACCAGCGCGGTATCCAAATCCGGACCCAGCGTGACCGAACCGTGGCGCGCCAACAGGATCACGTCGTAACATTTTAGATATTCAGCCAATACCTCGGGTACTTGCCCCGTCGTCGGCGTGGTATAGGGCGCAGTCGCGATCTCGCCACAGGCAAAAACAACCTCTGAAACAAGCACTTCACTCAAACGTCCTCCCGCCAACTGATAGGCGATGGCCATCGGCGGATGGGCGTGGATCACCGCGCCAATTTCCGGACGCATCACATAAGCCTTTGTATGTAAAGCAATTTCACTCGAAGGTTTGCCGCGGCTCAACGGCTTGCCGTGGGCATCGACGATGACAATGTCGTTGGGCGTGAGGCGCCCCTTGTGCACGCCGCTGGGCGTGGTCGCGATGCGATCTGGACCCAGCCGAATGCTCAGGTTGCCGTCGGCCGCGCCGCTGAGCTTACGCTGATATATTTCCCTAGCAGTATCCGCGATTTGCTGCCGCGCAGTCCGTTCGTCGAGGTAGATCGGCGGCATTTTTGGCATCCTGACGGAAAACTTTTAGCGCGCCTTATTTAGCACGCGCTCACGGCCGGTAAACTGGAACGCGTCAATTTTCCACGACGTTCCGTCCTTGACCAGCGCTACATCGTAACGCGCTTTGGTGTTGTCGCCCATGCGGCGCAGGCGCAGCCACGCTATATCCCCTTCAATTTCAACATCTTCAATATTTTCCGATGCCAAAAAGTGATAGGGATGGCGCAGCGAGGTCTTGATCTCATCGGCGCGTGAAAGGGACAACAGACCAGCGACCAAGGGCCGGGAAGCAGGCGTAAAACCGTCGAGAAACGTCTGCTCATCGCCGAGCATCGCCGCCGACACTGTGCGCAGGTACATGTCGCGCGGCGGTTCGACGTGCAGATATTTGTAGTAAAGCCATAGGCCTACACAAACGAGCACCACGAGCAAAATGCCAAAGATCGCTTTTTTCACGCGCTTGCCTTCTCAACACTCATTGTTTGGTCGGATGGACGGCGGTGTAAAACGTATCCATTTCCAACAGATCCAAACGCCATTTTCCTTCCACCAGCCGCAGCGGGACATCGAATTTGCCCGTCGTCGATTTGACTACGACCACTGCGCGCTTGCCACTTTCGATCGTGTCTACGACCTCACCTTTTGGAATCAGTTCGGCGCTGACTTTGCCGGAACGCAGTACCTTGAATCTTTGTCCGGACTTACTGACAGTCACCGGCGCAGCGCGCAGCAAAGAGGCGGCGCGGGGCTCTAGCAAATCCAAAAAAGTTGCCTCGTCCTTGGTCGCCAGCGCCGTACGCGCCTGGGCCAAAACATCAACGGGATCATCGCGACAGCCGCACAAAGCCGCAGTGGCAAACAAACAAGCAACAAACGGACGCGCGATTCCCATGTTTGGACACGTCGCACGAAACGCCTTTGCGGTCAATACTCGACTAGATGGGCTTGGGCGATCTACAGTTCGCGCTGGGCCAAACACGGCGGCGGGTACAACTCAAGATGAACAGGCGAGTTTCGGCCACGCGGCCTGCAGCGCTGATCCATAGTCCGACGTCTGTCGTGCCGGGGCAGGCCCGTTTTGTCGCCATCGCGGGCAATATCGGTGCGGGGAAATCCACGCTGACCGCGTTCTTGGAGCGCAAATTTGAAATTAAGCCGTTTTACGAACCAAACGATGACAACCCCTATCTGACTGATTTTTATGCCGATATGCGGCGCTATTCCTTCCACAGTCAGATGTATTTCCTGTCAGCGAAGTTTCGCGCCCACCTGCAACTGGCCAAACTTTTGCAAGAACAACCGGCGACCGTGTTCGTGCAAGACCGCACGATTTACGAAGACGCTGAAATTTTTGCGCGAACCCAGCACACGCTCGGTGTGATGTCGGCACGCGATCACGCCACCTACGCCAATATGTACTTGGCGATCCGCGAAACGCTGCCCAAACCCGATTTGCTCATCTATTTGCGCTGCAGCCTAAAGGGAATCCGCCGCAGAATTCGCCAACGCGGCAGACCGGCGGAACAATCTATGGATCTTAAGTACTTAGAGGCGCTTCAGGAGGCCTACGAAATGTGGTTTGCCCAATACGATCTGGGTCCAACGCTGGTGATTGAAACCGAACACCTTGATTATTTGGCAAATATGATCGATCGGCTCGATTTCATCAAAGCGCTCGAGCAACTGTTGCACCGGACTTGATCACCATTTGCAGCAAGGGCGGGCCCCCCTACACTGTCCGCCGCACGAACCGAGCAAGCCTACTGCAATGACGTTTTCTCTCCACGATCGCGACAACATTCTCGCGCACCTGCGCACGGAGATTTTTGATCTGCTCGTGGTCGGCGGCGGCATTACCGGGGCGGGAATCGCCCGCGATGCAGCGCTGCGCGGCCTCAAGGTCGCGCTGGTTGAACGCGACGACTTCGCCGCCGGGACCTCCTCGCGATCGTCAAAACTGATTCACGGCGGCTTGCGCTACCTTGAAATGGGCGATGTCGCGCTGGTGTTTGAAGCCGTGCGCGAACGGCAACGCCTTTTGCAACTCGCGCCGCATCTCGCGCGGGCGCAATCGTTTGTGCTGCCGGTATTTGAGCATTCAAAACACAGCATTTTTGTGCTTGATGTCGGCTTGACGGTGTACGATCTGCTGGCTTCTTTCGCGGGCGTCATGCATCACCGCGCAGTGCGCAAAAAGGCCCTGTTGCGCATGGAACCTTTGCTGCGCGATCAGGGGCTTAACGGCGGCGTCCGTTATTTTGATGCGATGACTGACGATGCACGGTTGGTCATGGCTAACATCCGCGGTGCGGTGCAGGCGGGCGCGGCGGCGGTTTCTCGGGTCCGTTTTGTCGAACCGATTTTCAAGGGACCTCGGCTTGTAAGCGCGCGTGTATTTGATGATTTTACCGGTGAGTCGCTGCTTGTCGCCTGCAAGTGCGTGGTATCCGCCGCGGGTCCTTGGACCGACGAGCTCATGGGCCGTTGGAAAAATGAACCGACGGCAAAGTCATTGCGGCCGTCCAAAGGTGTCCACGTCGTGCTGCCGAGAAAGAGGCTGCCCTTGTCCCAAGCCGTTATGATGACAGCGAAAGATGGGCGAGTCGTCTTTGCATTGCCGTGGAGCCATGCCACCGTTTTGGGCACAACCGATACCCTTTACGCGGGCGACTTGGCGGAGCCCCCGTGCACGTACGACGACGCACGCTACCTGATCGACACCGCCAACAGCCACTTTGGACTTGGCAGCGATGTTCTACAAATATCTGATATTATAAGTACTTGGGCGGGAATTCGGCCGTTGGTGGCAAGCGAAAGCGCACCGACAAAAGCCAAAAGCAAGCCCAGTAAGATGTCGAAGAAGGACGGCGATCAAGCCTCCTACAACGCGTCGCGCGAACACGCAATCATTAGCGATCCTCGCGGCTTGGTGGCGATATTCGGTGGCAAGCTGACGACCTATCGGGTGATGGCGGAACAAGCCGTCGACGCCGCGATCAAGTTGTTGCCGCAACCCACGGGGTTGGAACTTAAAGATTGTCAAACCACTGAGTTGCCTCTGCCCGGCGCGGAACACTTGCAGCGCGAAAAGCACAACAAATCAAAGGTAAGTCCCCTTGACGCTTTGACGGGCTATCTCTCTGATACGCAAGCAATTTCCCGCGAAATTGCCCTGCACCTGGCCCAACAATACGGCAGTGAGGCCGAAGCTGTGATCGCGACCTGCAAGTCTGAGGAGCGCGGTATGACGCCGATTTTCGCGGATTTGCCGATTTTGTGGGGCGAGTTGCGCTGGCTTTGCGCACAGGAGATGGTGCTGTCGCTGTTGGATCTCACCGTCCGTCGGTCGCAACTCTACTATCTAGCGGGGGAACGCCTGTTACCGCTTGCCGATGAACTCGCCCAAGTTTTGGGCGCGTGTCTCGGACTGCCAGCGCACAAGCGGCCGCAATACGCCCAAGAGTTGCGCGATTTTATCGCCGCGCGTCGCGTCGGACCAGCGGAGATACCCAATGCCCAATAGCCCAGAAGCATCCGAATATTTTGGGCAAGAAGCGCTGCCGAGCGTGCAGGCTGTCGCGGCAATTGTGCAATCGGCCTGTGAAATCGTGCGCGAATTGCTGCGCTCGCCGATCGACGGCTGGCACAAGGGCGACGAGTCACCGGTGACGACGATCGATCTCGCGGTTGATCGCTTTCTTTTTGCGCACTTACGGCCGCTGTTGCCGGGCGCAGGTTGGCTGAGTGAAGAAACGGCTGACAACGACGAACGCCTGCAATTTCGCTACCTCTGGGTGGTTGATCCGATAGACGGCACGCGCTCACTCATTGCCGGTCGACCGGAATTTTGTGTGTCCGTGGGCTTAGTTGAGACGGGTGTCGGCCCCTTGCTCGGCGTGATCGCAAACCCTTCAACTGCAGAGATCTACTTGGCTTCCCGCGGCGAGGGCGCGTTCGATGGCAACGGAACGCGCTTGCAATGTCGCCAGGCTGAACACCCACTGGCGCCCAATGTGCTGGTTTCCCGCAGCGATCTGGCAAAAGGGCTGTGGCGGGAAATTTTGCCAGCGTCGTGCATGACGGCGATGGGCAGTTTAGCCTATAAAATGGCGCTTGTGGCCGCCGGCGCCTTTGACGGCCACGCCACGCCGACGCCGCGCAGTGAGTGGGATGCCGCTGCGGGCGCGTTGATTTTGGCCGAAGCCGGCGGTATCGCCACGGATTTGCACGGCCAACCGCTGCTGTTTAACCAAATCTCGCCCATTTACGATGGCATGGTCGTCGGCAGCCGAGCCAGTCACGGTCACATGTTGCAACTGGCGAAACAATCAGCGGAATTGTACGAGATCGCGTTGGCCCGATGGCTAGCGGGCACGCTCTGACCGCCAGGGCGATCGCAAGAACGGTAACCATCTGACACTTTGAGAGATATTCTCAACTTTATCAGCCCTGGTTACCGCCAACCGGTGATCTGCGGACATTGGGGCGCACGGTTTGGAACACAATCGCTGAATTATTAAAAGTATTTTCT
>CAMDBH010000110.1 GCA_945889325.1 Klebsiella pneumoniae | reverse complement strand
CCCTAAACCCGTAGCGACGCGCCCCGAAAACGCTGGTCAATTCAGCCACAAACATCGCGCCCAGTCCGGAGTGAAACGGAGGACTTCTTGACCGGTAGCGCGGCGGTTTTGCAACCTTGATCTTGTCGCCGCGCCGATTAGCGAATGGGTTGAAATTAGAAAAGTTATTGCCAGCGCTGCATGGGCTCAAACATAGGCGGTTTCTTAAGTTAGCGCGAATGGGGCGGGGCCCCATCCGCGAGCCAGCGGGCGCATCCGCCCGCCGCGCAACCAAATCCTTAAAGCGCGCCGGCAGAGGTAGAACATTCCCTCGGGCGCAAGCGCAGCGCAGCGCCCGAGGGCCGAGAAAAGACAGACGGCGCGCCGAGCCAAAACTACCCTAACACCATAAAACCAAAAGCGCGCGGGGTGTCGGGGTGGCCGCGCTGGGCCACCCTGACCCGCCGACAGGCGGAAAGCTGTCATTGGAAATAAAGTGTTTTACTGCCGAGCGCCGGCAGGCGCAAAATAGTCCGTTGCAAATGCAGGCCGCGCGCAGCGCCCTAAGGGACGCAACCCGGCAGCGGCAGATGCTGGCATTGCTGCAACACGCAAAAGTCCTGCGTGCACTTGTTCTTGTCGTCGCAATCGGCCAGCGTCTGGCACTTGACGGCGACGTTGCAGTTGGGAATCGCGGTGTAAACGCACTGACCGCTGAGCAAATTGCAGACGTCGAGCGTACAAGAATTGCCGTCATTGCAGTCGCTTAGCTGCTTGCAGCCGCAGTTGGCGATGGGTTTGAAATTGCACTGGCCGTTGTTGCCGCAACTGTCCGTGGTACATGCGTTTTTGTCGTCGCATACCTTGGCGACGCCCGCGCACAGGCCGCCTTTGCACGCGTCGCCGGTGGTGCAGGCGTTGTTGTCATTGCACAGCACGCCGTCGGCAGGGGCAACAGTGCACTTGCCGGCGGTGCAAAGGTCCAAAACACAAGGATTATCGCCCTTGCAATCGCCATTTTGCTTGCACTTGTCGCCGCAGTTGCCGCTGTCGGTGAACACACATTTGCCGTTGTTGGCGTTGCAGGAATCGATGGTGCACACGTCGTTGTCGTTGCAAACCACCGCTACACCTTTGCAAACACTGGCTTTGCACACGTCGCCGCTGGTGCACAAGCTGCCGTCGTTGCACACGCCGCCGTCGGCGATCGGCGTGCTGACACATTTGGCGGCGTTGCTGTCGCAACTATCGGTGGTGCAACCGTTCTTGTCGTCGCACACCAGCGCCGGTCCGGCCGCGCAAGTGCCCAATTTGCACGTGTCGCCGTTGGTGCAGAAGTTCTTGTCATCACAAACGATGCCGCTCAAAGGCTGCGATACGCAAAAGCCCGCGAGGCAAGTATCCGCGGTGCAACTGTTGGCGTCGTTGCAATCGCTGTCGGCTTTGCAGATGCCGCCGCAATTGGGAATCGGCGTGTGCACGCAGGCCCCGGTGGCCGGATTGCAGCTGTCCAGCGTGCAGGCATTCTTGTCGTCGCAACTGCCTAAAATACCGACACAAAATCCAAATTTGCACACGTCGGCAACGGTACAGCCATTGCCGTCGTTGCACGCGACGTTGTTGGCGCCGATGCCGTGGACGCATAACCCTGTATTGCCGTTGCAGGCATCGCTGGTGCATGGATTGGCGTCGTCACAAGTGTTGATTTTACCACTGCAAACGCCTGCCTGACAGGTGTCGCCGGTGGTGCACAAATTTTGGTCGCTGCAGCCCACGCCGCTTAACACCACATCTTGGCATTTGCCCGCAACACAACTGGCTGTGAAGCATAGGTTTTTTGTCGCGCAGTCGTTGTTGCTCTGGCAGTTCTTGCCGCATTTGGGGATATCGGTGAACACACACGCGCCATTGACCGGATTGCAACTATCCAGCGAGCAAGCGTTATTGTCATTGCACACCACAACATTGCCGGTGCAGCCTCCGCCTTTGCACAGGTCGCCCGTTGTGCAGGCGTTGCCGTCCGAGCAGCCCGCCCCATCGGCGGCGGCCGCGTGCACGCAACTGCCGCTTTTGACTTCGCAACTATCAGCCGTACAAGCATTCTTGTCATCGCAATTGGCGACACCGCCCGCCACGCACGCGCCGCCTTTGCAAAGGTCGCCACTGGTGCAGAAATTGCCATCCTCACAAGCCTGCCCGTCGGCATTGACCACTGCGCACTTGCCCGCAACACAACTATCTGTGGTGCAAGCATTTTTGTCGTCACAGTCGCTGTTGGCCTTGCAAAGCGCACCGCAGCCCAAAATTTGCACATTGCCGCACTTGCCGGTTTTCACATCGCAACTGTCGGTGGTGCAAGCGTTGGCGTCGTCGCAGTTGACCGCGCCGCTGCCTGTGCAGACGCCGACTTTGCAGGCGTCCGCGGTGCTGCACAGGTTGCCGTCGTCGCAAGGTACGTTGTCAGGCCCGGGTGCCGCGAGGCACGCGCCGCTCTTGTTGTCGCAACTGTCCTTGGTACATGGATTTTTGTCATCGCACACCACGGCCTTGCCGACGCAAACGCCGCCGCCGCCAATCGCTTGGCAGGCATCACCGCTGGTGCACGCATTGCCGTCGTTGCACTGCGCACCGGCAAAAACCAAATGCGCACACTTGGTTGCGACGCAAGCATCAGCCGTACACGGGTTGTTGTCATTGCAATCGCCATTGTTGCCGCAATTGCCCCCGCAGTTGGGGATTGGCTTGAACGTGCACTGCCCAGTGCCGCCATTGCAAGCATCCGTTGTGCAAGCATTATTGTCGTTGCACACCACCGGCGCGCCGACGCATTTGCCTGCGGTGCACACGTCGGCGCTGGAGCACAGGTTGGCATCGCTGCAACTGCTGCCATCAATCACGTTGACAGCCGAGCACTTACCGGTCTTGGGCTCGCAAAAGTCGCTGGTACAAGCGTTGTTGTCATCGCATACGGCCTTGACCCCGCCTTGGCACACGCCGCCTTTGCATTGATCGCCCAACGTGCACAAATCGCCGTCTTCACAGCCGCCGCCGTCGGCCAGCGCCGCGCTGCTGCATTTGCCGGTTTTGGCATCACAAGTATCGATCGTGCAAGCATTTTTGTCGTCGCAACTGCTGGCCTTGCCCGCGCTGCAAGTGCCCGCTTTGCACAGGTCGGCGCTCGTACACAGGTCGCCGTCGTCGCAGGGTGTGCCGTCCAAAGCCGCATTGACGCATTTGCCCACGCTGCAACTATCCTTGGTACAAGCATTTTTGTCGTCACAGTCGCCATCCGCCTTGCATTGGTCGCCGCAACCGACAATCGCCGCATTGACACATTTGCCCGTCGCGACATCGCAATTGTCCAATGTACAAGCGTTCTTGTCGTCGCAGTTGACCGCCGCGCCGCTGCATTTGCCAGCTGCACAAGCATCGCCATTGGTGCAACCGTTGCCGTCGTCGCAAACTGTGCCGCCGGGAACGCTGGCGCATTTGCCATCAGCGCCACAACTATCGATTGTGCAAGCATTTCCGTCGTCGCAAGCGACCGTCACACCGGCGCATTTGCTGTCGCCGCCGCACGCGTCACCCGCTGTGCAAATGTTGCCATCGTCGCAGGCCGCGCCCGCATTGCTGGCGTGGACGCAACCGCCCTTGCAACTATCGACTGTGCAAGAGTTACTGTCGTCGCAATTGTTGACTTTGCCGCTGCACAAACCGCTTCCCAGGCAAGCGTCGCCAGTCGTACAAGCATCGCCGTCGTCGCAAGCCGCCCCCGCGCTGGCCGCGTATTGGCATTTGCCATCGGCGCCGCAAGTATCACTTGTACATACGTTTTTGTCGTCGCAATCGCCACTGCCCTTGCACGCGCTGCCGCACAGCGCGATCACGATGCTGACGCAATTGCCGCTGCCCTTGTCGCAACCGTCCAAAGTGCACGGATTGCCATCGTCGCAACTGACTGCGCCGCCAACGCATTTGCCCGCTGTGCACAACTCGCCGCTGGTGCAGCCGTTGCCGTCGTCGCAGGTGGCGCCTTCTGCGCTTTTGTTGGCCGTGCATTTGCCGGTCGCGATATCGCAGGCGTCAGTTGTGCAGGGATCGTTGTCATTGCAAATGGTTACCTTGCCGACGCAAACGCTTGCGGTACAAGTTTCACTGCCGGTGCACAAATTGCTGTCGTCGCAAGGCGTGCCGTCCGCCAGTGGCGTTGACGTACAAGTCCCTGAATTTACATCGCAGTTGTCCTGGGTGCAGCCGTTCTTGTCGTCGCAATCCACTTCGCTTTTGCATTTTTGCGCGGCGCAGTTGGGCAAAAGCTGGAAAACGCACGCTCCGGTCGCGGCGTCGCAGCTGTCCGTGGTGCAAAGGTCGCTGTCGTCACAGTTTTTCGCTTTGGCCGCGCACGCGCCCGCGAGGCAACTGCCCGCGCCGTCGCACAAGTTGCCGCTGCTGCAAACCGTGCCGTCTGAAAGGGTCGACACCGCACAAAAACCAGCAACACAAGCGTTTATTTTGCAAGTGCCAGCCGGTCCTTTGGCCGAGCAATCGGCATCGATGGCGCATTCGGTGACGGGTCCGGCGTCCAGAGCCCCAAGATCTTGGCCGATCGGCACGTCGTCCGGCGCAATATCAGGGGCAATATCAGGGGCAATCGGCACATCTGCGGGCGGCAGTTCAGCAGCAATCGGCGTGTCGGCAGGCTGTGGTGTGTCATTGACCGCCACCGTCTGATCTTTGCCGGTATCGCCCAACAGCCCAAGATCGTTCACTTGATTCGCGTCATCGCTTTGCGCTCCCGCCGCCACGGCATCGGCGTTGTCGCCGCAAGCGGGCAGCGTGGACGCGGTCAAAACCACCCCAGCAATCATAAATAAAACGCGAAATTGCGAAAAACAGCGCATGACAACCTCAAAAAAGGCGGAGCGAGTAGAAAACACCGGCCCAAAGCCGCGACAAAACGCCGCGCTCAGAGGTTGTGAAATATCCATTTCACAACCAGCTTCGCAGGGGTCAGGTATTGCCAGTTTCTGTTCCGCAATTTCATAATCCATTGATATTATTTGATTCAGTTTTTGCCCGTGAGCACGCGGCGGGTCGATCGGCAGAAATTGACAACACCTGACCCCAATTAGAGAGCGGTGAAAAAGGATTTTTCACACGCGCTCAGCCTGAATGCTGCGGCTTATCGGCGGGAAAAGCAAGCCGAAACGGCAGATCTGTAAAGTTATGTTAGGGTGGTTTGGGGGCTTTCGCGTATTGTACTGGCGACTTCCTCCGGCATGATCGCGCCGAATTGCCAAGCGATGATCGATTCATACGAGAGCCAAGTGTCGCTGGCGAAAAAGCCGGTTGTGGCCAACGACAGACCGGGGACCGAGCCGTCGATGATCATGTCACCGTGGGCAGGGCCAACGCCAATGGATGGAAAATAGGCTGAATGATGTCCACCTCTGCTCAAAATGGCCGGCAAAGCGAGGGCGCGGGCGATCGACACGTGCAGCGCGGAATTGCGCGGGCAACCCCCGATGTTGCGCACCCAAGCGTAGCGAAAAGAAATCGCGCGATCGTACGAGGTGTCGGCGATCGGGCGGATGTATTGTCCATCGAAATCTGGATGGATTGGATCGAGGAAATTCTTCCATTGCCCAACCTTCCATATGTCTTTTGGCTTGATCGGATCGTCCGGCTTGTCTTCGTTATGTTGTGTGCCACGCATGCGCAAGAATTCAATCGCCCATCCTAACCCATCTTTTGCATCGTTGGATAGGGCTTTGGGGAAAACTGCCAACAAATTACCAATAAATTCAAAATAATAAGCAGGATTCACGTCCCACACCGCGGCTGAATAATATCGTTCTCCGCTATGTTCATGTGGCGGCGAAGAAATAGCTGAGCGAGCAGCCCGATCGTTCGGCACGGCATCACCACCGCGGTTCAATTCAACTGCCCACTCTGTGTCATTTTTTTTTGCCGCCTTTGGGTACTCCGCCGCATTGATGTACATATCGGTCAAATGCCAATCCTTGACGTATTTGTAAAACAACAGGTTGAGGCGAGTGCAGCCCGAAACATCATCTCTCGGGACGCCCGCGTTTTGGTATGTCTTTGGCTTTGTGGGTGCCGCACCGATCAAGACCGGATAGGGTGAATCGGTACAGATGCCTGGCGAAAATTTCAGCATTAATGCTAAATTATCCATGCTCAGCGACGTCAGCGTCCACGGAAAAACGCGCTGTAGATCCACGAAAAGCAAATAGGCGATACGACGCAACCAAACACGCCGAATTTCATTGTAAGTTAAGGGCTTTTCTCGAAGTTCAAATTCGTTCCACTTCGCTCGCAGTTTGGCACCGACCAGAAGCCAGTTCATGGCCACTTCCGGCATCCACTCGCTCAACGACGGGCTCAAACCATCGGGTTGATTAAAAGCCGCCAGTTGAACCGGTTCCAGCCACATGTTTGGGTTTTGAGTTTTGCTCCAAGCATCATGAATATCAGAAATAAATGCAAGCAGTTGGTCGTACTCCGTCAGGGCGATCGCAAGAACGGTAACCATCTGACACTTTGAGAGATATTCTCAACTTTATCAGCCCTGGTTACCGCCAACCGGTGATCTGCGGACATTGGGGCGCACGGTTTGGAACACAATCGCTGAATGTACGCATTCACCCGTGCCCGCACCGAACCTCGGCGCGGGCACGGGTGAATGGGCATTCGCGCTAACTTAAGAAACCGCCTATGTTTGAGCCCATGCAGCGCTGGCAATAACTCTTCTAATTTCAAGCCATTCGCTAATCGGCGCGGCG
>CAMDBH010000109.1 GCA_945889325.1 Klebsiella pneumoniae | reverse complement strand
CGGCGCGCCCCGCGCGCTGCGTCACGGGTGAGCGGCGGCCCAGATCTGGGGAAAATAGAACAAAAGCGCTGGGTTCCCCAAGGGGCCAGCGCTTGGGCCCCTTGGGTCGCCGGAGGCGAAACCGATTGAATGAAAAGGATGTTTTGTCGGCGCGCGCCGGAGGCGCAAAATGATCCCTTGCAATTGGAAGCCGCGCCGCCAGGCGCAAAAGCCGCCCGCAGGGCAAAAGCCATGTAACTGCAAGTGAACACCAGCCGGGAGGCCAAGCCCTGCCGGAGGCAAAAGCCGAACGCAGTTCAAATGTTAGCTGGACCGCTTAGGGCAAAACCCGCCGGGAGAACTAAACAGCGTGTGTAGTCCCTTCAATCGCGATATCGACGATCATCGGACCGACGCGCGTTTCGCCTTGCAAAGCGTCCAAGGCATCATCGGTGCGAGAGGGTTCGTGGTGAAATATCAATAAGCGTTTGACGTTGCCGGCTTGGGCGTGACGGATGGCTTCATCGTGGGTGGCGTGACCCCAGCCGCGGCGGCTTGGGCCTTGGCGGCCGTGGTATTCGTCTTCGGTGTAAGTGGCGTCGATGCTTACTAGATCGGCGTCTTTGATGAGGCCGATCAAGACGGGATCGAGGGAGCCGTCGGCTGGGTGTTCCCAATCGGAGCAGTGGACGAACACTTTGCCATCAAATTCAAAACGGTAGCCGACGACGCCGCCTGGGTGATGCAGCAGGGCCGTGCGCACGGTCAGATCGCCAAACTGCAAAGTGTCGCCTGGGGTGATTTGGTGGAACGCCAAGCTGGCCTTGAACAAATCCATGGAAATCGGAAAGGCCGGCTGAGCGAGCAGCGATTGCATGACTTCCAAGACGGAATGGCCGGCGTGCAACGCCGAATAAATTTCGAAAGCATTGCCTGGAATCAGAAAAGGCGTGAAGAACGGGAAACCCTGCACGTGATCAAGATGCAGGTGCGTCATGAAAAATGTCACGGGCACACGCGGACTGCGCAGCAAATTTTCACCAAACAGCCGCACGCCGGTGCCGCCGTCGATGGCGAATTTTCGGTCGCCGCATTGGATTTCAAGGCTGGTTGTGTTGCCGCCATAACGCGCAGTCAACGGTCCGGGAGCCGGAATGCTGCCGCGGACGCCCCAATACTTGACCCAAAATGCAGGGTTTCCTGCCATACAGCCTAGCCTCGGGACGCCAATGTGCTCGGCGTTTCAACGGCGCGTGCCTCTGGGGCTCCGCGGCGGCTCGATCTGCGGTGTGTCGCACCGCGCCTGCCCGAGCCATTTGGCTCAAGCAGGCCGCAATGTAGCCCGACTTTTGCAATGTCTGCAAGTTTTTTTGGAGAATTTGTTGGCGGCTACGGCGCAGCGACGGCAGGCACGATCGGAAAATGCAGCGAGCGCAAATGGCCGTCGCGGCGTACATCGATATCCAGCGTGTCAGCGGTTTTGACGACGGCAAAAGCGGCCATTAAATCACCGGGTGTGACGATACGTTGGCCATTGACCGCCAAAAGCAGGTCGCCGGGCAAAACGCCGAAGCGCAAAATCTTTGGGTCGTTGCCGTAGATTTCGACCAGGCGGAAACCGACAAATTTGTGCTTGCCGTCAAAGGCCGGCTCAATCGGCACGTGTTGCAACAGGTCGCCCGGACCGCGGGCCAAAACGCGATCGAGCGCCTTGCGCGGAATCACCAGTGGCAAAGGCGGCGGCTCGGCCTCCATTTCTTGGGCACCGCTGGCATTGGCGGCCGGCCGCGTCTTGGCAACGCGCACGGGGCTGTCGTCGTTTTCAGTTTGCGCGCCGCTGCACGCGGTCAGGCACAGCATGCTCAAGCGCAGCCACGGAGATTTCACGGTGCAATTCCACAAAATGACTTGGCTTCTGAGCTGCACGGATAGGCTGCTGTGGCCGCGCTGGGGTCGGCGGCGAGGCTGGCGCCAGCTTCATTTGCACCTTTGCACGCCTGAACTTCGCGGCAGGTCAAGCCGTCGCGGCACTCATTGGATGGATCGCACCAACGCATGCAGTAACGCAGGTCGGCACCGAAATCGACACACGTGGCTTCGACTGGGCATTCACCGAATTTGCACGGTGTCCGGGTACAATAGCCGCTCAACGTAGCTAAATCGCAGACTAAACCGGTAGTGGCGCCGCATTCGCTATCTTTGGTGCATTTGTCGCCGACTGAGGGCGTGCACGCGCTCGCCAGCAGCGAAAGCGCCAGCACGAGGAACATTGTCGAAAAGTTTTGCCAATGTTTCACGGTGCTGCGCTCGCTGTCGCAGCTGCGGCCAGCGGGCCCGGCGCAACCGCTTGGGCATCATTGCACGGCAGTTTGTACGACGCGTCGAGAACCCCGCGCGCCCATTCAGGATGTACCTTTGCCTGGGTCGAAAAGGCGTTTGCAAAAGCTTCCGCGTTGGCAAAATTGCGTTGCTGCAGGATCGAATCGACGTTGGCTTTGCCGAGCACCAAGGCGCAGCGCAGCGGATGGTAAACCGCAGCCAAGCGTGTTTCCAGCGCCGCGTCGATCGCTAATGCCCCAGCAACCTTTGGTTTTTCGGCTGGGGCGGCGGCAGCGGCGTCAACCGAGGCGGCCGTCGTTTTGCCGCAGGCCGAGCAAACCACAGCGGCGCAGGTTGCGGTCAGAAGGCTCAATTGAAAAAGGCGTGACGCGATCATGCCGCGAGCGTAGGCTAGGCCGTGAAATGATGCAAGATCATTGCACGCTGCAGGCCAAATTCGCGGGCAATTTTGGGGCATCAGCCAAGCCGCAGCGCCGCGCGGCCAGGATAAACCGCGCTTGAACCAAGCGATTCTTCAATGCGCAACAACTGGTTGTACTTCGCGGTGCGCTCGCCGCGTGAAAGCGACCCGGTTTTGATCTGGCCCGCGGATGTGGCAACGGCCAAGTCGGCAATCGTGCTGTCTTCCGTTTCACCAGATCGGTGCGAGATCACGGCGCGGTAATTGGCGGCGTGGGCCATGTCGATGGCATCCAAAGTCTCCGACAATGTTCCGATTTGGTTGACTTTGATCAGGATCGCGTTGGCGATTTTCTGTTCGATGCCGCGCTTGAGGCGCGTCGGATTGGTGACAAACAGGTCGTCGCCGACCAATTGAATTTTGTCGCCAACCAAGCGCGTCAGTTCTGCCCAACCGGCCCAATCGTCTTCGGCCATGCCATCTTCAATGCTAACCAGAGGATAGTCCGCAGCAAGTTTGGCCAAATAGGCGGCAAAGCCATTGGAATCCATTTGGCGATCTTCACTGTTCAAGCGATAAAGCCCAGTTTCTGAACGGTAAAACTCCGACGCGGCCACGTCCAACGCCAGCGCGATCTGGCTGCCGGGTTGGTAACCGGCAGATTCGATTGCAGCGATCAACAATTCCAAGGCGTCCGAGTTGCGCGCCAGATGCGGCGCAAATCCGCCTTCATCACCGACAGTTGTGGTCAATCTGCGTTTGGACAGCAGCCGTTTCAAATGCTGAAACGTTTCGGCGCCGGCGCGCAAAGCTTCGGCAAATGTCGAAAAACCCACCGGAACTATCATGAATTCTTGGATATCACAGCCGTCCGCCGCGTGCGCGCCGCCGTTGATCAAATTCATCAGCGGCACCGGCAAGACCCGCGCCTGCGCACCACCGAGATAGCGCCAAAGCGGTAAATGATAGGCATCCGCCGCTGCCCGCGCAGCCGCCAAAGAAACGCCCAACACCGCATTTGCGCCTAAGTTCGATTTGTTGGCCGTGCCATCGAGCGCGATCAAGTGCTCGTCGAGCGCGCGTTGGTCCGCCGCATCGCGCCCGACTAGCGCAGGTCCAAGTGTCGCGCGCACGTTGGCCACAGCTTTCTGAGCGCCCTTGCCCATATAGCGATCGTCGGCATCGCGCAGTTCATGGGCTTCATGCGTGCCGGTTGACGCACCCGACGGCACCATGGCGCGGCCGAAGCCACCGCCTTGCAAATGCACATCGACTTCAAGGGTCGGATTGCCGCGCGAATCGAGCACTTCACGGGCGAGAATTTTGGAAATAGCTGTGTTCATTGCTAAAACTCCCTCGGCTATCGCCGATTAGGCGGCATGTTATCGCCCCAAGCTGTTGCGGTCAACGCGCTTGCATGTCGCGTCGGTGCGGGCCAAAATGCTGCGGTGCATGCATTGATTGCACCTGAACAACCCGCGAGGTCTGACGTGAACAAGATCAAAGTAGCCGTGATTCAAACGCAATCGGCTGAAAATATTGAGGCCAACTTGCAACAGTCGGCCGATCTTTGTCGGCAGGCGCGGCAGGATGGCGCGACGCTGCTGTGTCTGCCGGAAAATGTGGCGTTTTTGCGCATCTCGGCCGATTACAACGTGCCGCAGGGCTTGGATGGGCAGATCATTACTTTTTACAGCGACTTGGCGCGTGAACTTGAAGCAGCCATTCTGGTCGGATCGTACCAGCAACCGAGCGACGAGGAGCATCGGGTGTACAATACGTCGGTGCTCATCGGTCCAGACGGCGCAATCGTGCAGAAGTACGAGAAAATTCACCTGTTCGACATCGACATTCCGGGCGTGGTTTCTTTGCGAGAATCCGATCACATCAAGGCTGGCGGTGAAGCCGTCACGGCGGATTTGTTCGGCACCTGCTTTGGCATGACGATTTGCTACGATCTGCGGTTCCCCGAGCTGTACCGCAAATTGCTGGATAAGGGCGCGGAGGTGCTGTTGATTCCGGCGGCGTTCACTTTGCAAACTGGCAAAGATCACTGGGAAGTCTTGTTGCGCGCGCGCGCGATCGAGAACCAATGCTACGTCATCGCGCCCGGCCAATGGGGTTTGCACGGCGGCACGCGTTATTCTTACGGCCATTCGATCATCATCGATCCTTGGGGCCATGTGATCGCAAAGGTTTCCGATGGCATCGGCTTTGCGACCGCCTGGCTTGATCCAGCTAAACTCGCGAGCGTGCGACGCAATTTGCCGTGTCAGCAGCACCGCCGGATGTGACAGAAGCAGCGCGGCAAAAAGGGCGCCTACCGCGATCGCCAGTTCGCGTTGGTCAAACTGTTTAGCACGTGATCGCGCCAACGCCCGCCGATCAGCAGGTAATCGCGGGCGTAACCGTAGGGCTCAAAGCCAAGGCGGCGCAACACCGCAGCACTGCGCAGATTTTCTGGCAAGTGACCGGCATGGATGCGGTGCAGATTGCGCTGCTCAAACATGAATCCGATCGCGACTTCAAGCGCTTCAGTCATAAATCCATGACCTTGGGCGTCCAGCGCCAACGAATAGCCAAGATTGCAAGCCTGCAGCGCACCGCGCTGCACATCGGTAAAATTCACCATCCCGATGATACCGGACCGGCTGTCGCGGCGCTCAACCACCAGTCGCACAGACCGATCGGCAGCGAAATCACGCAGCGAGGTCGCGATGCGGTCGCGCCAGAACGCCGCCGCAAAAAACATCGGCGGGCGCTGCGGCTCCGTTGGCGTCAAATGTTCTTGGTTTTCGGAATAATAGCCCACGATCGCTTCGGCATCGCGGACGCGGGGCAGGCGGACGAGCAAGCGCGCCGTCAAAAGCGCAAGCTTGCCTGAGTCCGTCTGTCCGGCAGAAAACTGCATCTCGCTTCTTTCACTCCGGCCGCCGTCGTTCGCGCGCTTGGGCGGGCGGCGGCGACAAAAAACACCAAAACCCCCAACCACACTGACATTCGAAAATGGCAATGCAATTGGGGGCTTGGCAAAATAAATCCCGGCGACGTCCTACTCTCCCATACGGTCTCCCGTAAAGTACCATCGGCGCTGGAGAGCTTAACTTCCGAGTTCGGAATGTAATCGGGTGGGTCCTCTCCGCTATGGTCACCGGAAACTGTAAAATCCGGTTGCGCAATTTGAAGTCCATCGCTTGTTGCCAAGCTAAACACATGTTCTAAAGCCCTTTTCAGGTTCGCTGCGCTCTACGCTGCAGCCACGAGGACGATTCGATGAGAATACGGCGACAAGCCTTCGACCGATTAGTACTGCTCGGCTAGTTGCCTTACACCTGCAGCCTATCAACCTCGTAGTCTTCGAGGGGTCTTATGGCCAAGGCCAAGATACCTTATCTTGAGGCAGGTTTCCCACTTAGATGCTTTCAGCGGTTATCCTTTCCGCACATAGCTACCCGACGGTGCCACTGGCGTGACAATCGGTACACCAGAGGTGCGTCCAACCCGGTCCTCTCGTACTAGGGTCAGATCCTCTCAAGTATCTTACGCCCGCGACAGATAGGGACCAAACTGTCTCACGACGTTCTGAACCCAGCTCGCGTACCGCTTTAATTGGCGAACAGCCAAACCCTTGGGACCTGCTCCAGCCCCAGGATGCGATGAGCCGACATCGAGGTGCCAAACCACGCCGTCGATGTGAACTCTTGGGCGTGATCAGCCTGTTATCCCCGGAGTACCTTTTATCCGTTGAGCGACGACCCTTCCACACGGGATCGCCGGATCACTAAGACCTGCTTTCGCACCTGCTTGTCCCGTCGGACTCGCAGTCAAGCTCCCTTTTGCCTTTGCACTCTACGACTGGTTTCCAATCAGTCTGAGGGAACCTTCGCGCACCTCCGTTACCATTTTGGAGGTGACCGCCCCAGTCAAACTGCCCGCCAGACAGTGTCCTCGCCCGGGTTACGGGCCAAGTTAGGATCCCAGCCTGATCAGGGTGGTATTTCAAGGACGACTCGACCGCGACTAGCGCCGCGGCTTCAACGTCTCCCACCTATCCTACACAAATCAGACCGAGACCCACTGTCAAGTTACAGTAAAGGTTCACGGGGTCTTTCCGTCTGGTCGCGGGTAATCGGTATCTGCACCGATATTCCAATTTCGCTGAGTCCATCCAGGAGACAGTGGGGAAGTCGTTACACCATTCGTGCAGGTCGGAACTTACCCGACAAGGAATTTCGCTACCTTAGGACCGTTATAGTTACGGCCGCCGTTTACTGGGGCTTCAATTCGCAGCTTCGCTTGCGCTGACCACTCCTCTTGACCTTCCAGCACCGG
>CAMDBH010000108.1 GCA_945889325.1 Klebsiella pneumoniae | reverse complement strand
GCTCAGAAATACTTTGAAACTTCAGCACATCCGTCGGTCTCTGTCATGGTCGAGCTCCGCACGTCATGCGCCCGCGGCCCTTGAGTTGATCTGAATGGAAATTAACTGTCAGCTTGTCATGGCGTTGGCGTTCTTGCGATCGCCCTGGCGGCCACCCCGACACCCCGCGCGCTTTTGGTTTTAAGGTGTTAGGGTTGGTTCGGCGCGGCGTCTGTCTTTTCTCCGCCCACTGCGGCTACCAACGGTCATGCCACAACGGTGTTTGCGGTACTCATCTTTGCAAGTAGGCGCGGCACCGATGTTGCTCTGAAATGGACAACACGCCAACGGTAGAACTGACGCATGTTTGCGAGTGACGCAGGCAACGCCTTTTTGCCGCACCGCGTCAAAAACCCGCTTGCACGCGTCGACGCTTGCGTTAGACTCCGCGCGCCGCGCGCAGTTGCAACCGCCATCGGTCCCGCAACTTTGCCGCGCATTTTCGAGGTTTTTTCATGTCAAATCAACGCATCAACTGTGTCGGCGTCGTCGGCGCTGGCGTCATGGGCACCGGCATCGCCGCACACTTGGCCGCCGCAGGCCTGGACGTCCTTCTTGTCGATATCGTTGGCAAAGATGCCCCTGCGGCGGTCGATAAAGCCGATCCGACCTATGCCAAAGTCCGCGCGGCGCGCAACGCGGTTTCCGCTGGTGGCTTGGCCCGCGCGCTAACGCTTAAACCCGCAGCCTTTCAACGCAATGCGGAGCAAAGCCGCATTAAACTGGGCAACCTGCAGGACGACCTGGTTGATCTGGGCAGCTGCGATTGGATTGTGGAAGCAGTGACTGAGCGTTTGGACATTAAAAACGCCGTGTTTGCCGCAATCGATGCGCACCGCACACCGCATACCATCGTGTCTTCTAATACTTCGGGTATTCCACTTGCGACCATGGCTGCGCCGCGATCCGAAGGATTCAAAAAGCACTTTCTTATCACGCACTTTTTCAATCCCGTCCGTTACATGAAACTGCTTGAGATCATCGCCGGCAGCGACACCGATCCAGCCGTCGTGGCCAAAATGGCCAAATTCTGTCAGGACGATTTGGGCAAAGGCGTAGTTTTTGCCAAGGACACGATCAATTTTATCGCCAACCGCATCGGCGTGCACGACATGATGCAGGCGGTGAACATCGCGTTTTCACAAGGTTTTCGTATTGATGAAGTCGATGCGCTGTTTGGTGAGGCCATGGGTCGCCCGCGCAGTGCCGTGTTTCGCACCGCTGACGTCGTCGGTTTGGATACGCTGGGCCATGTGGCGCAAAATTGCTTTGACAACCTGCCAAATGACCCCAACCGCGCGATTTTCGCTGCCCATCCGGTAGTCAAAGGGCTTATTGACGCAGGCGCCATCGGCCAAAAAGTCGGCGCGGGTTTTTACAAAAAAGTCGGCAAGGATATTTTGGTCCTCGATCCGGCCAAACGCGATTATGTGCCGCAGATTAAACCTGATTTTGCCTGCCTAACTGCAACCGCAAAAGTGCGAGATACCGGCGCGCGCATCAAAGCCATTGTCGATTCCACCGACCGTGCTGGCCTTTTTGCGTGGGAAGTGGTGTCGCGATCGCTGGTCTATGCCGCTGATTTATTAGGTGAAATTGCAGACGATGTCGTGTCCGTCGATCGCGCGATGCAATGGGGCTTCAACTGGCAACTCGGGCCGTTTCAGATGTGGGACGCGATTGGCGTGCAGCACGTGGCCGATCGCCTGACGGCGGAAGGAAGGCAAGTCCCTAAACTTGTGACGGAAATGCTGGCGGGTGGCCGAACGACTTTTTACATGGGTCACGCGCAATTGACGGTTCATGGCGACAAGCCAGTGCCTGCCTTGCCCGGGCTGCATCTGGCCGATGTGCGCAAAGCCAGCAAAATTGTAGAGCAAAATCCATCGGCGCAGCTTTTGGATCTCGGCGACAACGTGCTGTGCTTGGCCTTTACCAGCAAAGGCAATGCGATCGACGACGGAATTATCAACATGGGTTTCAAGGCGTTGGAACTCATCAACGCGGGACCTTGGGTCGGCTTGGTCATCGGCAATGACGGCAGCAACTTCAGTTTCGGCGCCAATTTGCAGTTCATTGCAGGGCTCGCAGGCGAAAGCAAGTGGGCTGAATTGGACCATGCAGTCCAACAGTTCCAGAATTTTCACCAGGCGATCAAGTACAGCCACGCGCCCGTCGTTTCGGCGCCGCATGCCATGGCTTTTGGCGGCGGCTGCGAAATGGCGATTCACGCCAGTCGGATGCAAGCCAGCTCTGAATTGTACATGGGTTTGGTTGAAGTCGGCGTCGGTCTGTTGCCGGCGGCGGGCGGTACCAAAGAATTGACGGTGCGCGCTCTGGCCAATGTGCCTACTGAAAACAAAGTCGAAAGGTTGCTTTTGCTGCAACGCGCTTTTGAAACGATTGCGTTGGCCAAAGTCTCCACCGGTTCGGGCAACGCCCGCGATCTGGGGTTTATCCGCGATGTGGACAGCATCAGTATGGATCCAGGTCGGCGGATTGAAGATGCAAAACGCCAAGTTCTATCGCTTGTTGCGGCAAATTACCGGCCTGCTTTGGCCCCCGATAACCTGATGCTGCCGGGTGCAGAAACGCTGGCGACCTTTGATATGGCTCTGTATTCCTTCCGTTTGGCTGGGCAAGCGTCGGAGCACGATTGCATCATCGGCCGCGAAGTGGCGCGCGTGCTGTGCGGTGGTGAACGCGGCGGCCTGCAAACGGAACAAGACCTGCTGGACCTTGAACGCGAGGGCTTTTTGCGCCTATGCGGCTTGCAGAAGACCAAAGATCGCATTGCGCACATGCTGACAACTGGTAAACCTTTACGCAATTGAGCGTTAAAAGGTGTCAGGTATTTCCTCTTTCCTCTTTTAAAGAGGAAAGAGGAAATACCTGACACCTCTCACATCGGAGTATTCCATGTCCATCCAAGCCGTTATCGTCGCCGCCGTGCGCACCCCTTGTGGCCGCGCGATCAAGGGCAGCTTAGCCCGCGTCAGGCCTGAAGATTTGGCCGCCACCGCCATTCGTGGCGCGATTGCCGCCGTGCCCGGTCTCACCGCCGCCGACATCGAAGATGTTGTGCTCGGTTGCGCCATGCCCGAAGGCCCCCAAGGCATGAACATCGCTAGAATTGCCGCATTGCGCGCGGGTTTGCCGATTGAAGTGCCGGCCGTCACCGTCAACCGCTTTTGTTCGTCTGGCCTGCAAGCCATTGCCCAAGCTGCGGAAAGGATCATCGCCGGTGGCGCTGACATCGTGATCGCAGGCGGTGTGGAATCCATGAGCCAAGTGCCGATGGGCGGTTTTAAGATCGCGCCGCATCCGCAGATGATCCGGCAATGGCCGGAAGTCTACATGCCGATGGGCAATACAGCAGAACTTGTCGCGCAAAAATATGGCGTTTCCCGCGCCGATCAAGACGCATTCGCCATGCTGAGCCAACAACGCGCCGGTGCTGCGATCGCTGCGGGCATTTTTGCCGACGAACTTGTCGCGGTAGATACGCCGGAAGGCAGCTTGAGCTTTGACGAATTGCCGCGCCCTGAAACAAATCTAGCTGGTTTGGCCAAATTGCGTCCGGCTTTTCATCCCAGCGGCACCGTTACGGCAGGCACGGCAAGTCCGCTGACCGATGGCGCATCGGCTGTGGTATTGATGTCAGAAGCAAAGGCAAAAGAACTAGGTTTAAAGCCACTTGCCTATTTCCGCGGTTTTGCGGTCGGCGGCGTGGCCCCAGAAATGATGGGCATCGGTCCCGTTGTGGCGATTCCAAAACTGTTGCAACGCGCTGGATTGACACTGGCCGACATCGATCACATTGAACTCAATGAAGCCTTTGCCGCCCAAGCTTGTGCTGTCATTGAGCAATTGCAGCTGGATCCGGCCAAGGTCAATCCGCATGGCGGCGCGATAGCCCTTGGCCATCCGTTGGGCGCAACTGGCAGCAAGTTAACGGCGACCTTGGTGCACAGCCTGCGCCGTACCGGCAAACGCTACGGCATTGTGACCATGTGCGTCGGCGGCGGCATGGGCGCAGCCGGTCTATTCGAACGGGCGTGAAACCGAAATTGTAAACAATTGACCGCTCAAATTTGCGCGCTTGTTGGCGCGGGCCGTCGATTGTGTTATTTTGTTAAGGGGATTGTGCGGACGCAATCCTATTTGGGCTTTTTTCTCAATGGATTGCCATGTTTGAAGACCGCCGCAAATATCCGCGCAATCCGGTGCTGCTCAAAGCCGTGGCGCGTTTTGGCCATGAACGCATTGAGGTCGTCGGCGTCAATATCAGCGCCGCCAATGCGTTTTTTACCTGTCGCATCCCGCCCTTGCTGGGTACCCAAATCGTGGTGGACATTCGACCGGGCGATTTGGGCACCGCCGTCGTGCAATTTGTCGGCATCGTGGTTCGCATCAGCCCAGCCGCGCCCACTGGTTTTGCCGTGGTTTGGCGGTCTTTGCGCAGCGATCTGGGCGTGGCGCCGATTAACGCCGCGCTCAGAAGTGTGCTGCGCATCACCAATGTTCAACTCAGCGATCAGGGCGGACAGCGGGCCGTCGATTTTGATATGACAGCCTATCTGGCTGGTACGCGTCAGCCCTTCAGTTCGGACCGCAACGTGGTCGCGCCCGCGCAGGCGATTCATCGTGCACCGTCGGGGCCCAATCCGGTGCTGCCCGCGTCCAGCGCGGGTCGTCCTCTGTCGGGCGCCAACCCTGTGGTGCCGCCGTCGGCCGCGGCGGATCCGAGGATTTCGCAACGAACTTTGGGCAGTTGGGCCCCGCCCGCCATCGCCCCCGGCCACCCGGTCGCCAGCGGCCAAGTGCCGTTGGCGCCGACTTCACGCGCCCAAAGCTTCGCTGGTCCAGCAAGCTTTCCAGCCGCCCGTCCAGCCAGTCAGGTTCCGCCCGCACAAAATCCGTCAATAGCGGCTCGGATTGCAGCCTCAGCGGCTCCGCCGCGCGCACCAACCCCCGCGGCGCAGCGCCCAATGGCGCAAACGGTGCCGCAGCGACCCAACCCGAATTTGGCCCAGCCGGAATCCATCCGCCCGCCGGCCAACCGCGTCGCCGTGGCACCGCCAGTGCCAAATTCATTCGGTTTTGCCGTGCGCGAACCGCCGCCGAGCGAAAAAACCGCTGCCGACGCCTCGACCGTTCAGGCCAGCGTGCAAGCCTACACCCGCTCGGGGGCGAGCGCGCACCCGTCGGGGGGCTACGGTCAAAACAGCGTGGCGCGGATGCCTTCGGATGATCAATCTGCGACTTTTCGAAATGAATCCGCAACATTTGGCCATGAAGCTGCTTACCCATCCAGCGGCTATTTCAGCGGAGATGTCCCTTCTGCTGCGGCAAAACCGCTTTCCGCCTCGGCTTCGCCAGCGCCAGAACGCCGACCAGTGACCCAAAGCTACCGCGCAGCCGGCCGGAGCGAGCCCGAAGTTGTGGCGCCGATCGCCTCGATTCGGCGGCATGGTATCGTCGATACTTCACCCGGTTCAACCAGCTCCGGTATTCACGCGCTGGAGCAGCAGCCCAGTGCCACGTTTGGCAGCCACGTCGATCGCACGGCGCAGGACAAGCACCCGCCGATGGCTTCGCGTTCGATTCAAACGACTTCCAACGCTTATGTCAGCGCTGGCCTCACGCCTGGGCCGGGCACGCCGCCGCGGGTGGGCAAAGCACCGGTGCCCGATGCCAAAGCGATCCAAAATGTCAATGTACCTGTGACGTTCGTGCACAAAAACGTCATGGTGCCTGGACGCATGACCGGCATCGGCGCCCAAGCGGCCGTCGTGGTGACCGATGAAACGCCGCCGACGTTGGATGAAGCCGTTGTTATCAATCTGCCTTTGCTGGTCAAAGGGACTTACCGCACGGTTTATCTGAGCGGCAAGCTGCTGCAAATTGGCACGCCAACCGATGAGGGCATGCGCTTCATGCTGCACATTGAGAAATGCGAAGAAGGCAACCACAAAGGCGCATTTGCAGCGTTTTTGGCGGCAACGCATTAAATTCATGCCAATTCTATCCGCGCGGCCGTGAAACCCCGCCGCCCGCGCGGCGGGTTTTGCAAATTGCGCCGAATTCGGTTTAGCTTGGACCGTGCCACCCGCGCCGCAAAAACACATCCTGCTTGAAGTCTTGCTCGCCTGTTTGGCGGTCGCCGTCGGCCTGTTTGCCACCGATGTCGCCGCCAACGCGTGGCCGTGGTTGTCGCCGCACGCCGGTGCGATAGTCGCGGCTTTGTTCGTTTTTGGTCCGCTGGCATTGGCCAAATACCGCCGGATTCCCGGCGATATCTTGGGCGTCGAAGGCGGCACCTTGCGCGGCGGGTTGGCGCTTGGCTTCGCGGCCAGCTTGGTCATCTTGCCGGTGTTTGCCGTCGGTTTTGATGTGCTGCAAACGCAAATTTTGCACCAATCACGCGCGGGTATCGGCCTGCGCAGCGCCGGTTTGGCGTTTCAGGGCCGCCCCCCGCCGTTACCCAACCGCGTGGCGCTGGCCGAAGACAGCCGCGGTTTGCTCTTGCAAAATCGCACAGCACTGCCATTGATCGCCAGACCAACCTGTGTCCACTGCGCCGACATCGCGCTACAACCGGGCCAGCGCATCTTGCTGACACCACCCCAAACTACTGAATTTTCTATCCTTTACCGCGATGCGCCCGTAGACGAAAACCTACTTGCCGCGGGCAGCGCAGCCGAACCCGTCAGCCAACCGGTTCACGCCGCGCCAACCCTAACTTGGTTGCTGTGGCTGCTGCTGACCCAGTTGGTCGCCGTCGCTTTGCCCGAGGAAGTGTTTTTCCGCGGTTACGTGCTCACGCGTCTGCGCACGCTGTGGCCGCCGGCGACAAAGTTGCTCGGCGTGCCGTACGGTGCGGCGCACATTGTTACGGCAATTCTGTTTGCGCTGGTGCACTTGGCGACGATTCCGGCGCCGCATCGGCTTTTGGTGTTTTTTCCGGCACTGCTGTTCGCGTGGTTGGCGCAGCGCGGCGGTTCTGTGATTCCGGCTGTGGTGCACCATGCTTTGGCCAATGTCGCGCTGCAGGTCGTTGCGCGTTTTTACATTTGATCGCCGCGGTCACACAGGGCTATCGCAAGAACGATCACGGGGCGTTAGGCTGAGGCCGCGGGCAATAATCGAAGAAAACCTCAATCGCGGCAACGCGTTGGACTGAAGTCCACCGCTACAGTTCGAGATGTCCCTCCGGGACAGGACGCGAGCGCGGC
>CAMDBH010000107.1 GCA_945889325.1 Klebsiella pneumoniae | reverse complement strand
ATAACGACATCGACGACTTCGGCCACGTCGAGTGCATCGAGGTCGACGGCGTCGGTCAGTTGATCCGGCGAAACGTCCGGCGGAATCACCACATCCACGGCTTCCGCGGCGTCTATCCAGACGTCCACTTCGGCGGCACCGCCGGTCTCCTCGACCGCGGCAGTTTCCGGCACAGCTGGGGAGTCTAACTCGGAATCTTTAGGCGGAATCACCACATCCATCGCCAAATCGCCGATGCTGGTGTCGGCGACGGCGGCGTCCGATTCGGCGGGTTTGGGGCTGCACGCAAAGGCAAACGCCCCGAGGATCGCGCAATGAACTAAAATCACTGTCTTAATTTTTTGGAACATGCAATTTCCGCTCCCCAGCTAGCTCTAGAACACGCCCAATTTGGAGGCTGCGCGCGGGTAGATCGGTTGTCAACGGGAATTTTGTTGCCGGCGGCGGCGCTGACGTACGGTCGGTTTTGCGCTACGGGCACCCATTCCTTGGGTTGCTGCGTTGCCTGTTCCAAGGTACTTTGCACACTGGGCGGTGCCGGATGAAGCACCTGCCAGCACAGGCCAGCGCCGGCGAATGGCGACCAATGGATGGACGACTGCATGAGAGGCAGAGAAAACGTTTTCTATTTATGTGCTTGTGCTGTCGTGCTGTTGAGCCTGAGCGCTGCGCGCGATGGCAACGCACAGACGCCGACACGTATTTTTGTCTCAGACGAAGGCGGACGGCCGTCCATTGCCGGTGAACGGTCGCCGGAAGCTGGACAAAAACTGCCAGTAAAAGCACGAAGTTCCGGCGAAAAATCGCCAGTCGCTGTCGACGACGCCAAGCCAGCCGCGATCGAAGCCCCAGCGGCCAAAGCAGCGGCAGATCCGCCGGATACCCCGCTTGGACCGGCGCTTGAAATCGATTTTGGCTATGTCCGTATTCCAGATGGCCTTTGGTCGACGATCGCCAAACTGGGCAAGGGCGGCGCCATCCGCGACAAGCACCCGACAATCGCCGGTTACGCCATCGATTTAAGCTATTTGCATACCATCGGCCCGCGCAGCACAGTCGCTGCACGCTTTGGCGCAGCCTTGCCCCTGATGGCCGACCAAAATTGGTACAACAGCAGCGGCGCGCTAACCCCCTTGTACTCGCAACTCCATGTTGGCCTTCTCGATATCGCAGTCGACTACATCTACCGCGTGCCATTGTTAGCCGATCTCGACTGGCAACTGCGCGCCGGCCTCGGGTTGGCTGTCGTTACCGGCAGTGTGACACAAACCGATGTGATTCCAAGCTGCGATCCAGCAGCCGCGCTGCAATGCGCCCATTGGCCGTCCGTTGGCAGCAGCGCGTCAAGCTTCAATCGCATTTGGCCAGCCATCCGCGCTACCACAGGTCTGCGCTGGCAAGCAACCAAAGCCGCCGGCATCGCGTTGGATTTCGGCCTGCGTGACGGCTTGTACGCCGGTGTCGGCGGCGCTTGGGCGTTCTAGTTGATGGCAACTGAAGTTGCCATGGGCGGGCACGGAGACCCGCCCCTACCCAAATCAAGGGGTTATGCGCGTCAGCGCAGCCGCCCGCAGGGCAAAAAGCTGGACCACTTAGGGCAAAACCCGCGCCGAGCGCAGTTTCCACTTGACTCCAGGCGCCCCCCCGCGCACACTTACGCCCCCGCGCCGGCGCTCGCTCGCGCTAAAAGACCATGATTTCATCGCGCACATCCAAAAAAATCGCTCTGTGGGTGCTGCTTTGCGCGGCAAGCGCGGCTTGCATGGCGCCGATGCAGCACCTTTCCGCCAGCAATGAAGCTGAATTGATCTACCTCGACGGCATGGAGCATTTGGCCGCAGGCAGCTTGCTGGAAGCCGAGCAAGAATTCATTAAGCTTATGAAAATGCCGTCCTACTTGGCGCTCAATGCGTTGGCGCGTCTGCGGCTGGCCGATGCGCAATTTCAGCAGCACAAGTACGATGAGGCGATTGAAACGTATCTGTCATTTGTGCAGCGCCACGACAGCAATGAAAATGTACCGTACGCCATTTTCATGGTTGCCAAGGCTTATTTTGAATTGGCCCCGAGCGATCTGTTCATCATGCCGCCGATTCATGAGCTCGATTTGACGGCCGTGCAGCAAGCGCGGGTGCATCTGGAACGCTTTGTGCGGCAGTTTCCGCGCTCGCGCTATGCGACCGAAGCACTGCAACTGCGCGATCAATGTATTGAACTTCAATGGGCAAATAACCGCTACGTTGTGCATTTCTATTTCGATCGCAAAAAATGGATCGGTGTGGTTTCGCGGTTGCATCAAGCCGCGCAGGCGTTTCCGCAAAAAGCCCATAACGTCACGAATTACTCAATGTTAGCAGAAGCCTACGACAATTTGCATTGGCGATCGCGCGCCATTGACATGTACCGCGCCATCGCGGCGCGCTGGCCGGACACATTGGCCGGTCAGGCAGCGCCCGCGCAAGTCGTTCGTCTCACAAATGAAATCGCGCAAGCCAAATCCAAGGGCGAGGCTGCAGAAATGCCGGCAGAATTGCCGCCGACCGCGGCGGTCAAGCCGGAACAACTAGCTGATCAGGAAGGTGTTTGACAGCTAGCAAATCAATCTGGCAGCGATCGCAAAGTGCGCGCGCAGCCCAGATTGCCGAACGTCGGTGAAGAACCGCTGGCGATACGAGGAAAATTAGTCATGGCAAATAGCAAAAAGGGTACAAAACAAGTCGTTGCGACCACACCCAAGCAAAAAGTCACCGCACAATTTGGCAGCAAGGCGCAGCTTGTCGATAAGATTTTGAATCTTGTCAGCGATCTGCCCAGCGGCTCCAAAACCAAGCTGATGCAGGCGTCCAATACCAAACTGATGTCGCACCACCACAATACGCAGCGTTTGGTCGACACGTTCGGTTCCAAAGGCAAAGCGATCGACGCGATTTTGGCCAAGCGCTTTCCCAAAGGCGCCCCCGAAGGCGAGCGCGCCAAATTGGAAGGCGCCAGCCCGTGGAAGTTGATGGACCTGCACCGTCAGTCAGTCACGGCTAAATAGGCAACTTTATTTCAATATTTGGCAGATTTGCTAGGTCGCACGCGCGGCGTGTACCGCCGGCGTTGAGCGCGTTGCAGCCGCGCGCAGCGCGAAACAGTGCCACGCGCAGCGCCCCGCCGGAGGCGCCGGTTGCCCAAGGAAGGGGAGTGCAGAGGGCAGTGCTGGCGTTTTTGGGGGCTCACCGGCTAAGCACGGAATCAAAGAGCTGTGGTTTCCCCTTTGCATCCAGCGCGATAGCGCGCAACCGGGAAGCGCAACGGCCGGAAAACCCGCGCTCCAGCGCGCTGAGCCACCCGCAGGGCAAAACCAGACCGCGCGTCAGCGCAGCCGCCCGCAGGGCAATAGCCACCTGCCTGCAAGGCAAGAACCCCAGCGCAGCGGCTACGGCCCAACCACAAACCGCCATTGCAAAACCTGCGGCCCTTTGTCGTCGTACTCAAAACGCATGGTGTATTCACCAGCGGCAAGCGGCTTGTTGGCGTAGACGACCGACGTATTCTTATCAAATGACGCCAGGGTCGCATCGTTGGCCGCGTCGAGATAAACGTGCGCGACGTCTGTGCCGTCTTTTGCCGTGAGCTTGTGCACCTTGACCTGAATGGCAACCGGCCAACGCGCTGTGATGACCGGGCCTGAGGGATAGCCTTTTGGCGGCGCTTTGGGCGTTGGGCCTTCATTGCCCGACCAGGAACTGGGGACGCCGGACTGACCCGGCCAAGGATAGACAATAATGGCGGAAGTGGCGCTGGAACCGCCACCGCCAAAGTCAATGACGTCGCAATTGGCACCGGACGCGCCCGCGCCGCCGTAACCCATCAATTTTGTTTCGGGACTGACCAAGGGCAGACGATGGTAGACCGTTTCCAGCCAACCTTGTAGTGATCCCGGTACGGAATTGATGAATGCCATGATCTCACCGCTGGCTTGCCCTGTAAATCCAGCGGCTTTTGTCCGATCCCAAAATTGCACACCGGTGAAACCTTTGCCGAACGTGGCGTTTTCCGAATGCGGTGACAATTTTGCAGCGTTGTACTGGGTGGCGTGATCGACGTAGAACTGGGCGTGGGCCTGTGCAGCCTGCGCTAGATGCGCGTCCTCGGCGACCATGGGTGCGCCGACTTGTGCGCGCAACTGATTGAGCTGCAATATAGAATCCTTCTGCGCTTGACTTAAGTTGCCTGGCGCTGGCGGTGACGCCACCGCTTGCGACGGTCCCGGATGCTTGGTCCCAGTCGACGCGCCGTTCCAGTCGGTCGAGCCGGGCTTGACCTGAATCACAGCGGCATCTTTGCCATTTAGTGTCGCGTCTTGGCCACCCGTCGGTCCCGCATCTGTTTCTACTGGACCGCTGCCGGGCACCCAGTTTGCCGACCACGCGCCGACGACTGTGCAACAGGTGCCGCCTGGCACCGATAGGCTGCCGCTGGCTGTACTAAAAGACGTGAATTTTCCTTCGATTTTGGTCGCGCCGGCCGTGACGATGACGCTATTGCTGGCACCAAATGCGCCCAAGATGGGGCCGCCGATTTCGCTGCTGCAGGTGTTGCCCGGCGCGCTGCAGCTTTGTTTGCTCAACACAAGATCGGTAATTTTGCCATCGGCATAGGTGAAGCTCAGTTCCGCCCCAAGCCACTTTCCCGCATGGGGCAACGTGCCGCCGCTTCCGGTGCCGCCGGGATCGCTTGAACACGCTAGGCAAAACACGCACACCAAGCCGAGAATTTTGCAGGTGTCGGACATCGCGGTGCGCCCTCCGTGGCGCGGCAACAAGATGCCAGAGGTGTGCGGGGCCCACAAGGGGAAAATGCACGACCATACGCATGTTCACAAATTGCCGCGCTTTTGCCTGGGCCAAAAACACTACGGCCTGCCGGTCTGGGACGGATCCCAAACCGACAGGCCGCAGATCCTTGCCTATTTCCTTCAGGGCGCCTATTTCCTACAGGGCGCTGGCCACGTTGCGCTCCGCGCTCTGCGCCCACGGCGAACCCTTTTGGTTCTTTTGTCAGAAATGCTTCAAACGCCACTTTTGCGCCCGCTTTGTCGCCCTTGGCCTGCTTGGCCAACGCGAGGCAGTACTGCGCGCGGTTGTCGCCGCCTTTGGCTGCGGTTTCAAATTGCGCAATTGCTTCATCGAGTTTGCCCGTCTCAGCCGAAAGCACACCTGCCAGAATCGCCACGACTTCTTTGTCCGCGCCAAACTGTTTGGCCTTGGCCAAAGCCGCTTCGGGTCCTGCATTGTCTTTGAGGCCAATTTCGACAGCAGCCAGATTTAACCATGCTTTTGCGTACTTGCCGTCCAATTCGATGGCGCGTTGCAAGCTCTCCTTAGCGCGAGCCAGAAACACTTCATCCTGACCGCTAGGTCCGCGCTTTTTGCGTTTGATCGCCGGCAGTTTCATGGCAAGGTCTTTTTCCACGCTCAGCGGTGTGTTCCATTTGGCCAATGGCGACACATTGCCTTGGTCGATCACTCCGAGTTTGGTCTGTGCAATCGCGAGGTTATTCCAAGCCTCCTTGCTCACGCGGAAGAAGCGCACATAGCGATCAAGTTCGGTCGCCGCCACATCGTATTTCGCCCGCGCTGCACCCAGATCTTTGTGCTCCAGTTTTTGCGCGTCTTGCAGCGCTTCGGTACCGACTTCAAAGGCTTGCCAAGCAAAGCGCACGTCGTTGGTCCAGAAATCCAGCAGAAAACCCACGCGTTCATCAAAGGTCGGGTGATCTTCCATCGGCGGCGGGTCGCCGACTTCAAGCGCAGCTGCTTCCATCCATTCGACCATGGCATTGGGATTGTAACCTGCGGCAAGTGCGTACAAAAAGCCCTCGCGATCCGCTTCGATCTCATTCAAACGCGTGGTCAAGCGAAACAGCGTCGGGTCCATTTCCTTGCCGGTCTGCTCCAGCGCTTTGCGGAACAAATCGCGATTGACAATGTGGCCTTTGATGACGTGCGCCAACTCGTGCGCCATGACGCCGGCGATATACGGATTGTTTTCATCCATCGCCACAGTCGGAAAATGTTTTTTGATGTGATCGAGAAAGCCTTTGGTGACGTACATCACGCCATGCGGCGTCGCAAAAGCGTTAACCATCGGGGTCTTGGCGAACTTGACGCGAAAAGGCACGCGCTGCGGCAATTCATTGGCCTGCACCAAACGACGCATCATTTTTTCCAGCCAGACGACTTCCGGACCTTCCTCAACACCGCCCAAGTATTGCTGTTCCAGCGCTTGGATGCCCGCGCGGTAACGCTCGGTCGAAAACAGGTCCGCATCGGGCGGACTGGTGATGCGGTTGGAATACTGTGCAACCACTGGAGAATTGGGCGCCAACGCCTGCAATTCGCCCAACGCCTTGGTCGCAGCTGCACTTTGCGGACTGCGCTTGACCACGTTTTCAAAGGCAACCAGAGCTTCGGGCACGCGCTTGAGCGCTTTGAGCACAACACCCAGCTGATAACCGGCTTAGGCGTGTTTGGGCTGCAATTTCACAGCTTTTTCGAATACCGTCACGGCTTCGGCCAAGCGATCGGTTTCGCGGTAAATGCGCCCGAGGAAAAACAGGCCGTCGGCCAAATCCGGCGCTTGCCGCAGTTCGCGCTCAGCCGCGACCAAGTCGTAATTGCGCGACTTAACTGAACTATAGCACATGCCGAGAAACGCATGCGCATCCTGAAGCTTGGGCGCCAACGTCAGGGCTTTTTTCATGCCCTCTTCGGCCGCGCGGATGTAATTGGAAGAAATCGAGCCACCTGTGCGAAATGCGGCGTAATAATTCTCGCGCGCGGCAAAGAATACGCGGCCGACTTCGCCATGGTCGATTTCCATAACCATGCGTTCGGCTTCTTTGCCTTCGGACGAGTTAAAGGCATCGGGCGTTTGCAAGTACGCAGCCGCGTGGGCGCGTGGGCGCGGCGCTATCGTCGCTTCGGCGCCCGGGGCGGTGCGCTGTTCGTCTAGCAATTTCGCCGCTTTGAAGTGGGCCATCGCAGGCGCGTTGGGCAGTTGGCACAGCGCTTCAAGCGCGGCCAAGGCTTTTGGCTTGTCGCCCATCAGGTTGAAGATGTCAGCGCGCAAGGTGGCGATCCACAGATCGTGCGGCACATCTTTGTCTAATGAATCAAGGGTTTCTAGCGCCTTCGGGTAGTCCTTGGCCCGCACAAACGTGGCAGCCAAAATCCGCCGCGCTTCGATGTTGCCTTTGTCCAGCTTGAGCACTTCTTGCGCCTCACGCATCGCCAACGCGTTGTCGGCCGAGTCGAGCAGCACCTGCGCCATGCGCAAATGGCGGCCGACGTCGTCTAGACGCTGCATTTCTTTGACTTTGACCGCTTCTTCTTTGGCGGCTTTGGCGCTGGGTCGGCCGCCGGCCTGGGCCATCACGGGGGCAAGAACGGCCGCCGCGAGTACCAGATTCATCAGCAAGTGCTTAAAACAATTACGTTGATTCAACATCGACAGACTCCTCGCATTTTCACAATGCGGTTTGGTGTGAGCATGGCGCAGGGCCTGGGTGGGAAGCCATTGCGTCAGCGGCAGCGCGACGAGAGTCTAACGGTCCTAGCCAGTTCCGGCAACCGCAGCCCCAATCCCGTTATCCGCCGCTTTCGACGCGCAGCGATCGCAGACGATCTACAGTTGCGGTGGACGGATCAAAGAACAGTCAAAATGTTCGATAAAATCCAAATTGCGCTGTTCAAA
>CAMDBH010000106.1 GCA_945889325.1 Klebsiella pneumoniae | reverse complement strand
CGCGCCGTACGCCGTGATGCGGTACACGCCGGTTAACGGCACGGTCCACGTTTGGATGCCCGCCGTACAAGTGACCTTGCCGGCCAAAATCTGCGTTCCCGAGTAGGCCGCATCGCACTGCGCCTGCGTCGGACCAGCAGCCCCCGTAGCCGCACTGCTAAAAGTGATGGTCGAAGGCAGCTTGCACGCGTTGGTGCAGGAATCGTTGTCGACCAAGTTGCCGTCGTCGCAATCTTCGATCGCTTGGTTGACCGCGCCGTCGCCGCACGTGATTTTGGGCACGCAAACGCCGGCCTTGCACACATTGTTGACGTTGCACGGCGTGTTGTCAGCCACCGCAACATGGCCACAGCCCGCCACGCCGTTGCAGACGTCAGCGGTGCAAGGGTTGCCGTCGTCACAGCTTTTGGCGCAACCGGTGCAGTTGGCTGGGTCGGTGTTCAAGTTGATCTCGCAGCCGTCCAGCGGTTTGAGGTTGCAATCGGCAAAGCCCGCCGTGCAAGCGCAGCTAAAACTGCCCGGCGTATTGCTGCAAGCCATGTTGGGTGCGCAACCGCCGTTGTTGACAAGGCATTCATTGACATCGCTGCAGGTCTTGCCGTCACCTGTGAAGCCAGCATTGCAAGTGCAAGTGTTGGAGCCCGGCGTGTTGGCGCAGGTGGCCGCTGCCGCGCAACCGCCGTTGTTGACCAGGCATTCATTGACGTCGGTGCAAGTCTTGCCATCGCCCGTGTAACCCGCGTTGCAAGCGCAGGTGTTGCTGCCAGGCGTGTTGGTGCAGGTGGCCGCAGCCGCACAACCGCCGTTGTTCGTTAAGCATTCGTTGTTGTCCGTGCAGGTTTTGCCGTCGCCCGTGAAGCCGGGTTTGCAAGCGCAGGTGTTGCTGCCAGGCGTGTTGGTGCACACGGCGTACGCGTTGCAACCGCCGTTGTTCGCTAAACATTCGTTGATATCGGTGCAACCGACGCCTTCGTAACCCGGTTTGCAGCCGCAATTGAAGCCGCCCGGCGTATTGGTGCAAATGGCGCTGCCGACACAACCTCCGTTGTTCACTAGGCATTCATTGACATCGGTGCACGTTTTGCCGTCGCCGGTGTAGCCATTGCCACAAGCACAAGTGTTGCCACCGGGCGTATTGCTGCAAACGCCGCCGCCAACGGCACAACCACCATTATTCACAAGGCATTCATTGACGTCCGTGCAGACCACGCCATCACCAGTGTAGCCGGCTTTGCAGGTGCAAGTGAAGCTGCCGACCGTATTGGCACACGTCGCGACAGCCGCACAACCGCCGTTGTTGGTTAAGCATTCATTGACGTCCGCGCAAGTCTTGCCGTCGCCGCTGTAGCCCTTTTTGCAAGCGCAGGTATTGCTGCCCGGCGTATTGGCGCAAAGGCCGTTGACGTCGCAACCTCCGTTTTTGACTAGGCATTCATCAATATCGGTGCAAACTTTGCCATCGCCGCTGTAGCCCGCCGAGCAAACGCACTTATACGTCCCCGGGACATTGACGCAATCCGACAAGGGGCCGCATCCGCCCTTGATGACCAAGCATTCATTGACGTCTTCACATTTTTTGCCGTCGCCCGTGTAGCCGGCATTGCAGGTGCAGGTGTTGCCGCCGGGGGTATTGGCGCAGGTCGCGGCCGCGTCACAACCGCCGTTATTCACTAAGCATTCATTGACATCGTCGCATTTTTTACCGTCACCGGTGTAGCCGCCTTTGCAGGTGCAGGTAAAAGAGCCAACGACATTGGCGCAATCCGCCGCCATGTCACAACCGGCGGTGCCCTTTGCGCATTCGTCGACGTCGGCGCAGGTCTTGCCATCGCCGGTGTAACCGACATTGCACGCGCAATTGTTGCCGCCCAAGATGTTGCTGCACTGGGCCTTGCTGTCACAACCACCATTATTTACTAAACATTCATCGACGTCGTCGCATTTCTTGCCGTCGCCGGTGTAGCCGCCCTTGCAGGTGCAGGTGATGTCTTTGGTGTCGGTGTTGGCGCAAGTGGCGTCGGCGTTGCACGGGTTGACCATGTTGGCGCAAAAGTCATAACTGGTCGGTTTTACGCCAGAACTCAGTGCAGCGGGGCCGTCTTTTTCGCCGTCGTTGGCCACGACCTTGCACTGCACAGAACTGCCGACTTTGACGAACTTGCCGGTCGCATCGGCTGTCAATTCGGTCAGCGAAACCGTCGCGGCGGTGGCTTTGGCATTTTCATACCCATCGACGATCCAAACATATTTGTAAGTAATCGCATCGCCATCCGGGTCCGTTGCTGGGGTCCCAATGGTGCAAGTGACCATCGTGTTGAGGTCGATCGCATCGGGCTTGAGCACCACAACCGGCGCGGTCGGCGGCGCATCGCCAATGACAACCGCAGCTTCACCCGGTGTACCGACAAATCCGGTCGATTTGGGCGTCACCACGACTTTGGCCTTTTGGCCCTTTTTCGTGGCACCGGCGGGCAATTTTGAATCGATAAACGCTGTCGCTTTGTCGTCCAAAAACCACGCGTAACTGTAGGAAACATCGCCCGGTTTGCCGTCAGGGTCCGTGGCATCGGCCACGATCTTGCTGCTCAGCGTGTCGAGCATCGTCGGTTTTTCCGGTTCAATGGCCACCACGGGGGCGCCCGGCGCCGCTTTGCCGTAAATCTTGACGGTCGCCGTGGCTTTTTGATTGGCAGAATCGGTCACTTCAAAAGTGATCGTGTGCGGACCCGACGTGACGGCCGCTGAAACCAAAGGCGTCGCTCCATCGTTGCCCGGCCCACTGTACAGCGGCGTTTTCGCGTCGGCGCTGTCGGTGATGGTGACTTTAAGGGCCGTCACCGCATCTTTGTCGTCGCTGACTTTGGCGGAAAAATTGGCTTTGCTGCCAGCCAGATACACGTCCGCTTCCTTAGGAGCGACGATTTCAAGCGTCGGCGGATTGTCGACCACCTGCGCATCGGGTCCCGCATCCGGCGCCGCATCGGGTGCAGCATCCAATTGAACGTCGGCCGCAACTTCCACAGCCGCTGTGTCAGAAACACCCGTCTTGGTGTCCACCGCGAGATCCGAAGCGTTGCCGTCCACCGCACTGGCATCGGCGCCACCTGCCTGCACTTTGACGATGCCACCGCAATTGTAAAGGCCAAACACAATTGTCGCGGCAAAAACTGCACGCTCAATGGCAAAGAAACGCTTCATATTCTCACCGTGATATTCAAAAGGTCGACAAAATTGCTGCAAGTTGACTTGGCGATCATCCACAACCACGGCAGCAAAAGCAAATAAAAAAACGCGCCGCGACGGCAACAAATACACATTTTCGCCACAATTGATTACAATTTGTCGGTTGACATCACCGTCACGCCGCCGGCAAACTCAATTGAAAACAGGCGCCTGTGCCGTGATCACCCGCGATCAACGCGATTTCGCCGTGGTGCGCCAGCGCCACTTCTTGCGCCAAGGCCAAACCGATACCTGTGCCGCGCTCTTTGGTGGTGGTAAACGGCTGAAACAGGGTCTGTTGTACGGCAACGGGCACGCCGGGGCCGCTGTCCTCTACCGTGATCAAAGCGCGCACCGCCAAGTCAGCGGAGCGCGCCGTGCGGACGTCCAACCACAGATCGCCGCCGTCGGGCAGCGCCTCGCAAGCGTTGCGCACCAAATTCCACAGCGCTTGACGCAAGGAGCCCTCATCCACTTCCGCGAAAACCGATTTTTCTGCCGTAAAATGCGGCGTTACACCGCGGCGATCCAACTCACTGCGGATGAAATCGAGCAACGCCCCGACCCATTGCGTCAGGTCGACGCGCGCCACTTGCGCCGGCGCAGGCCGCGCTCGGTCGAGATACCCTTCTGTAATAACGCGCAAATGCTCGACTTCGCGCGAAATGGCCGCGATGAGTTCGCGCGCTTCGGCCGGGTCAAGCGCTTCGCGGCTCAGTTCCTCGTCCAGCAGTTCTGCATTTAAACCAATAGAACTCAGCGGGTTGCGCACTTCGTGCACCATCCGCGCCGCCATGTGCCCCAGCGCGCCCAAGCGTTCCGAACGGGCCAATTCTTCCCGTTGCGCGCCCAGTTGGGTTTCGCGCGAGGCCAAAGCATCGGCCATGCGGTTCCATTCAAGGGACAAGGTGCTGATTTCACTTGCGCCACCGGTTTGGCTGCGCACCTGCCGGTCGCCGCGCGCAAAGCGCCGCACGACATCGGTCAGAACGGTCAAAGGCCGCAAAGTCGCCAACATCGCCAACAGCATCGCGATCGATACGGCCAACGCCGTGGCCGAGGCCGTGATGACCAGCAGCCAAAGGTTGGCCTCGTTGCGCTCCGCCTCTTCAAAACGCGCGTTCAAGGCGTGTTCAAAATCGCGTTCAGCTTCGGCCAGTTCACCGTGTACATGCCGGATCATCCGCCGAATTTCTACCACCAGCCGAGCAGCATCGCTCAAACGTTTTTCCGCAATCGCCTGTTGCAGCGCGCCGACCAGTAGGTCAAACGCTTGGGCATCGTTGTGCGCATCGGGCAAACGCGCAACGACATTGAGCAGTTCAATGTTGCGCAGCATGTCGTCACGCGCCGATGTCGCCGCCCGCGCCGTGGCCAAATGCGCGTCAAGCGCCGGCAGCGGCAAGGCTTTGCTCTGCAGCAGCAACGCCAAGCGCGGCGGTTGGCTAAAATCGCGCAAAGCCCGCGTATGGGCTAATATTTGATCGAGGCGCTGGTAGGGCCGCGCATTGGGCACAAAACGCACCACCCACTCCAAATCGTGGGGGGCGGCGCGCTGCAATGCTTCGTCAAAACCGCGCAACTCCAGACCCGACAAGCGCAATTCTTCTAGAAGCGGCAGAGCGCGCTGGCGCAGAAAGCCGAGTTCGTGGCGCAACGTGGCGACCACTGCGACCGCATAGAAGGACGCCACGCCGGAACAGGCGACAACAAAGGCAAAAGCGACAAAAATGCGCGTGGATAACGACCAGCGCAAGCGTTTGGGTGGCGAGGCGACTTTGACGACGGGGGCGGACATCAGAGCCTTGCGCGGAATCAGCAGCGCGCGGCTATTGTGCGGAAATCGGCGGTTGCGGGCAAGCTTGCTAAAACATCCAGCCCAAAACCAGCCAAGACTCAATGGCGGCGGCGTATTTTTCAGGGTCCGAGTCTGGCACCAATTCGCCTCTGGCCGGCCCAGCGAGCACCACCCACAAAAGGTGCATGTTCTTGACAGGACGCCAGTTTAGGCTCGGTCCGGCCAAGATCGCCAGATCGTGCAATTGTGAAAACCGTTTGCCTTGGTCATCGTGAAATTCAAAGCGCCCTTCAACGCCTAGCGCCAGCTTTTGGTCGGTCACCGTATGGCTTAGACCGCCACTTATTTGATATTCATGGCCAAAACCGCCGCCCATCAGGCGTTCAACCACCAGATTGGCTGCACCGTGCCAACCCGCTGACAGTTCACCGGCCAATAACAACTTGGCTTCTAGCGAATCGGGGCTGCCATTTTCGCGCGTCCATTCAAAATATAAAGTCGGGTTACCCCAAATTTCGCCCCAATTGGCCAAGGCGTAGCGCAGTTCCAAACTTTCCTTCTTGATCTCCGATCCGCCACTGTAGCCAGCTTGCTGGGTCACCAAATAAATATCCAGCTGTAAGCGGTGACCGAGGCCAAATTCTGCCTCGTAATAGTTGCGCACGCGGCGCTGGTCAAAGCCGCCGACGGGCATGTTAAAGCGGTTCCAATATTCGAAACTCACCGTGCCTGCGGGGACAACATAACTGCGCGTCGTCGGGAAAACCCGGTCAGCGCTCCAACGCGGTTGATTGTAAGCACCGATGCGCTCCTCATCCTTCAACAAGGGTTTGCGCTGGCCGCGCACTTCAATGGAAGGCATGCTCCACGGATGAACCGGACTATCCTCTTGTGTTTCAGTAGCTTGCTCTGGAGGGTCCTGATAAGACGCGCCGGGCGCGACATTGCCGTCCGCATAGGCAAAATGGGTAAGCAATGTTGTACTTGTGAGCGCAATCAGCAGCGGCACTATTTTATTCATCATCAGCAGTTCTCCCAGCCCGTGAGTGCGTGCACGATTGCAACGCGCCTTCGGCGGCCACCATCGCAGCCTATCGAAGAGCCCAAAGCGACACAATCCGTAGAGTTGCCCGTTTTTTGCCGAGCGGAACAAGGGGATACCCTTGCTCGACAGAGCCGATCGCAGACTTGCCGATTTTGCCGTTGCGCACATTGACCGCGCGGACAAATGCTGTTTGAATGCCGCGCTCCGCGCCGACCCCCTGGTCTGGGCGGCTATTTGAAGGGAATGCCATCATGCTCGAGAGTTTTCGCCGCAGCAGCAAATCGCCAGTAATTCTGGTGCTTTTTGCCATGTTGATCGCTGTCTTCGTTTTGACCTTCAACCCCGCGCAACGGGTGGCTGGGGGCCGCGGCACGCCAAGTGAAGTGATGGCCGAAGTCGGCAATGTCATTGTGGATGCTGGTGAATTGGAGTTGGCGATGCGCCTGTCGCCAGAGCCGCCCGCAGGTGCGCCCGGGCCGGAGCAGGCTCAGCGGAAATATCGCTATGATAACCTACGGATGCCGTACACCGGCACCAACTCCGAATTGGCTTTGTACACGTCATTCGACGGCACGCCACCGGCCAATTTCCGTGAAAAAGTCTTGACTGAACTGATTGAAGGCATTTTAACAGCGGAAGATGCGCATAAAATTGGCCTCGCGGTCAGCGACAACGAACTCAGCCGGCGGGTTTTGGCCGTCGAACGCACGTTCACCGCCAAGCTGGTCGACGACAACGGCGCGTTCGATTCCAAGAAATACGATGCCTTCGTGCGCGGCACGTTGGGCACCAACAAAACCGTTTTTGAAAACTTTTTGCGCCGTGAAATCTTGCGCGACAAGATGATCCAACTGGTGACGGCCGGAATTAGCTTGACGCCAAGCGAAGTTGAAGGCCTATTTGCCGCCGAGAACAAGCGTCCACGCGTGGAATTTGTCGCCATCGACGCCGAGTCGGCAGCAAAAGCGATCACGGTCACCGACGCGGATGCCGACGCCTATATCGCCGCCAATGCGGAAAAAATTCAAGCGGCTTACGACGCAAAATCCAATGTTTACAAAGTACCCGACCGCTGGAGCGTGCGCGGTGTGATGGTTGCAGCGCCGAGCAAAGAAGGCGTGGCTGATGATAAAAAAGCCGAAGTCGATGGAAAATGGGCCGAAGCCAAGACCAAAGCCGATGCGATTAAAGCCGATTTGGACAAAGCGTGGGGCGGAGAAACGGCACTGGATCCGGTTGCGCCAGCAAAAGTGGAAGGCCAAGACGCGCCGCCTCCGGCCGAAGGGGAATCCAAGAAAGCTACAGAATTACAAGGGGATGAGAAGATCGCCCGCCTCGGTCAATTCTTTGGCAAAGTGGCTGCGGAAAAATCTGAGCACAATATGACCAAGGATTCGGGCGGCAAGTTCGTCGACGAGTTGAGCGCAGAAGCGCTTGGGCGCACGCCTTTTGGCGAGGCCGTTGCGGCTGCGGTTGCTGGTGCCGCGGAAAATACGCTGGTTGGCCCGGTTGAAGGCAAGCAAGGGCTGTGGGTTGTGTGGGTTGAAAAGAAGTTGCCCGGCTCAGTGACGCCGTTGGATGCCGCGCTCAAGCGCGTGTTGGCTAAGGACATTGTCGCGATTGAGAAAGGCGCGTCGGAAATGGACAATTTGGCCGCAGCGCTGCAATTGGCCGCGGACGCCACGCCGACGACCGCGCTGGCTGAAGTGCTCAAGCGCTGGAACAACAAGCGTTTTGGCAAGGACGATGGCCCGTTCAACGCCCAGACTTCTGGCGCCATCGGCACTTCGCCGATGACGGCGCTGCAGACCGGCTTGGAAATGTTCGGTATGACGCCGCCGCCGCCGGATGAGCCGG
>CAMDBH010000105.1 GCA_945889325.1 Klebsiella pneumoniae | reverse complement strand
CGCGCTGCCGCTGTCAAGCGCCATCTTTGGCGTTCAGAGGCTGCGAAGGTCGAGCACGCCCGTGCGGTGCGCTTCAGCGACGTGCGGGAGGTAAAATGGCGCGCCATCCACGAAAAAACCGAGGCGCGTGTAAAAACCGATCGCACTTTCTCGCGCGTTGCACCAGATCAGATCGCAAAGGTCACGCTCGCGTAGGCTTTGCACGCTGGCTTGAACCAAAATACGGCCGATTCCGCTGCGCTGGAGCGAGGCGTCCGTCGCCATTCCGCGCAATTGCAGTGCGCTGCGCTGCGGCATCGCGGTGTATTGGTTGGCGAAATAGCTCACGACCCCCACGATGGCATCGTTTGGATCGCGGGCGACAAAATGCAGTGTCGTTGGCGCCTGATCACCGTCGAAGATCGCCGTCTCAACCGGTTTTCCCGGGCGAAGAACGGCGTGACGAAGCGCGACGACGTCGGCGGGCTGAGCGAGCAGAACGCGGTAGGTCACGCCGATCTCCCGCGTCGCGCAGCGCGGTCCGCCGCACACAATATCATGGAATTAATGCGCATTGCGTTTCGGGTGCGCCAAACGGGCGCACGCATTCGGCCACTCGGTTCACAAACCGCGCCGCCCACGCGGCGAGCAAGTGGCTGCCGCCGATGATCGTCGCATCCGATGTTTTGACAATTGCAGTTAAATCTGACGCTGCCGTTTGACCTTCACCCCAAATGTTCTTGCCATCGACCGAGTATTTGGCCGCAAACGCTTCGATGACGCCGGTGTTGGTCGTAGCGTTGCCTGCGGCTATCCACCCGTCGCCGACCCACGCGCCACTGTTGAAATGCATGGCGTTCATGCCAGCGAAATCGATGCCAGCTTCGGCGCTCACTTTGCCGTCGGCATCAAAAACCAAAATCCACCCAGCCGACGTGCCGCTGCCAGACTGCGAGCCAAAGCCGCAAAAGGCTTTGCCATTGGTGGCTAACCCGAACGCGGCGCCGGCGCCCAATTTGGGGTTTAGGGCTTTTTGCCACACGGTCGCACCGGTAACTGAAAGTTTGGCGAAAATAGCGCTGCCCGCCGCGGAGTTGGCGTGGCCGGCGACGATCCATCCGTCGGTGGCGGCCACAACAGCAAACAATTCCGGTGCTTGGCTCGCGGGCAGATCGAGTGCAGATTGTCCAAGGATATCGCCGCTCAACGCCACCCGTACCAGCCAAGTTGCCGTGTTACCTTGGGTCGATTTTGTGGATCCAACGGCCAAGGCTGTGCCGTCGGTAATCGCCGCGATATCGCGAAATTCGCCAGAATTGCTCGCAACCGGAAGTACGCGTTTTTGCCAGACAATGGTGTTGACAACGTGCCCCTCGGCGTCCTTGCTGTCTCCCGCGATGCGCGCGAGCCAACCTGCGACCGGTTCGCCGCCGCTGCCCACAGCGAGCCAACCGGCTTGGACGGGCGTAACGCGGGCCAATTGGTAATTCTTTCCCAGCGGTTCACCGTTTGGCGGCGGTACCAGAGAAGTGTGCAAACTCTGCCCCGACGCGTTGATTCTTGTTATCCAACCGGATTTCGCTCCACCGACTGGGGAAGTGCTGCCAACGCCGATTGCGCCTTTGCCCGCTTGCGCCATGCCCAGCAAAAGTTCTGTGTGTTCAATGACGTTAGCGGCTGCGTCCGCTTCAGGACCTGGCAATGCGTGCTGCCACAATCCGCATTTGCAACCGTTTTGCGTATCGTTTCCTGCCGCGCAAACCATGGTTTTTTGGGGCACCAGTGCCGCGTTGCACGTCATCTCGGCGTTGTCGGCGTTGGAGCGACAGCCTTGGACGCTGTGGCAAAACCAGGTTTGGCATTCATTGGTTGCGGGGCAGCCCAACGGCGAAGTTCCAGGCGTGCAAACGCCATTGATCCATGCGTCGCCGACGGTACACACGCTGTGATCGTCGCAAGGCGTATCGGGCGAAGCGCAAAAATTATCCAAACACAACCCGCCGGCGCAGGACTCGCTGCTCAAACAAGCCTGCGAGCATAAGCCCTTGAGGCAAACGTTGCCGTCGCATTCTTCGCTGCGACCGCAATTGGCGAACAACCGGCGCGACTTGGTTTGGCAAGCCAAACTCGCGGTGCAAATGAACGCAATCGCGATCAACCACGATAAAACCGAGCAAAAATGCTGTCGAACCTTCGGCGACACCACAACCTCACTCTGCCCAAACAGCAAAGTACGGATTGTGCCCGGCTTTAGCAATGCCGTGCGACATAGGTCTACTCCGCGTAGTCTGAAATCGGAGGGCAAGCGCAAACGAGGTTGCGATCGCCATAGGCGTTGTCAATTCGTGCCGTTGCTGGCCAAAATTTGTGCTGGCGCAACCAAGTCAGCGGGTACGCCGCGTGCGTCCGTGTGTACGCGTGCTTCCAATCGTCCACCAGCAGCGCTTCAGCCGTATGTGGCGCATGTTTCAGCGGATTGTCATGGCGGTCCATCTCTCCAGCTTCGATGCGCGCGACGTCGTGGCGAATCGATAGCATCGCCTCAATAAATCGATCGAGTTCGCCCTTGGATTCGCTTTCGGTCGGCTCAATCATCAGGGTGCCGGGCACCGGAAAACTCATCGTCGGGGCATGAAAGCCATAATCCATCAGGCGCTTGGCGATGTCATCGACCTCAATGTCGGCGGATTTCAGGGGCCGCGTGTCGACGATGCATTCGTGCGCGACCAAACCGCGATCGCCTGTGTAAAGAATCGGGAAAACGGCGCTCAGTTTGCGGGCGAGGTAATTCGCGTTCAAAATGGCGATCTGCGATGCGCGCTTCAGCCCTGGTCCGCCCATCATTGCGATATACATCCATGAAATCGTTAAGATACTTGCGCTACCCCACGGTGCCGCCGACACCGGCCCGATCGCCGCGGACCCGCCGGTCGCGATCACGGGGTGACCCGGCAGCAAGGGGGCGAGGTGTGCTGCAACGCAGATCGGACCCATGCCCGGTCCGCCGCCACCGTGCGGAATGCAAAACGTTTTGTGCAAATTGATGTGACAGACATCTGCGCCAATGCTCCCCGGGCTGGTCAGGCCGACTTGGGCGTTCAAGTTGGCACCGTCCATGTACACTTGGCCGCCGCGGCTGTGGATAATCGTACAGATATCTTTGATTGCGCTTTCAAAAACGCCGTGCGTTGACGGATAAGTGACCATCAGCGCCGCCAAATGGGCGGCGTGTTGATCGGCCTTCGCGGTCAAATCGGCGATGTCGATGTTGCCGCGGGCATCGCACGCAACAACAACAACTTGCATGCCGCACATCACAGCCGTTGCGGGGTTGGTGCCGTGCGCCGATTGCGGGATGAGGCAAACCTTGCGCTCGCTTTGGCCCCGCGACTGGTGATAGGCGGCGATCACTTGCAGGCCGGCGTATTCGCCTTGGCTGCCCGCATTTGGCTGCAGGCTGCAGGCGGAAAAGCCCGTGATTGTCGCAAGCCATGTTTCCAACTGCGCAAACATCTTGCGATAACCCGACGTCTGCTCGTTGGGCGCAAAAGGATGCAGTTTGCCAAATCCGGGGAACGTGATCGGCAACATTTCGGCCGCCGCGTTCAGTTTCATCGTGCAAGAACCTAATGGAATCATTGATGTTGTCAGCGAAAGATCCCGTGATTGCAGCCGATGCAGATAGCGCATCATTTCCGTTTCACTGTGGTAACTTGAAAACACGGGGTGGGCCAAATAGGTCGAAGTGCGGGATAATTCACCATAATTCAAAGATTTCGCTTCGGCAACCAGTTCCGCAATGGCGCGGTGGTCGACAGTTTGACTTGTGACGGCGCCGAGGAGATTTGCCAAATCGGTTATGGTTACGGTCTCATCTAGCGCGATCCCAACGCTGCCGTCGGCGAAATCGCGCAGGTTGATCTGGCGTGCGGCGGCTGCGGCAACCACAGCACCCGCGCGCCCGCCCAACTCGACTCGCAACGTATCGAAATAAATTTGGGCCCTTAGGCTGAATCCGTGCCGCCGCAGTCCTTCTGCAAGTACGGCCGTCAAAAAATGCACCCGTTGGGCGATGGCGCGCAAGCCTTCGGGGCCGTGGTAGGCGGCATACATGCTTGCCATCACAGCCAAAAGTACTTGAGCGGTGCAAATATTGCTCGTCGCTTTGTCGCGGCGGATATGCTGTTCACGTGTTTGCAACGCCAAGCGCAAGGCCGGCTTGCCCGTGGCGTCGATCGACAGTCCCACCAGCCGTCCGGGCATGGAACGTTTGTAAATATCCCGTGTTGCCATGAATGCGGCGTGCGGACCGCCGAACCCGAGGGGCACGCCGAGGCGCTGGCTGTTGCCGACCGCGATGTCCGCGCCGAACTCGCCGGGTGGTTTGAGCAATGTGAGCGCCAAAAGATCGCACGCCACAATGGCCAAACCGGCCGTGGCGTGGATTTGCGCAATTATATTCTCGTATTGCTCCACACTGCCATCGGTGGCCGGATACTGAAACAAGGCGCCAAAATGCGGCGTGGCAAAGTCAAACGTCAATGGATCCGCGACGATGACCTCGATATTCAAAGGTTTTGCGCGCGTGCACACCACCGCGATCGTCTGCGGGTGGCACGAGGCGGCGACAAAAAACCGGTCATTCTTGTTCTTTTTTTGCAGCGCATGCGCCATGGTCATCGCTTCGGCAGCTGCGGTGCTTTCGTCCAGCATCGACGCGTTGGCGATCTCCATGCCGGTCAAATCGGTGACCATCGTTTGAAAATTGAGCAGTGCTTCCAAACGACCTTGCGAAATTTCCGGTTGGTACGGCGTGTATTGCGTGTACCAGCCCGGATTTTCAAGAATATTGCGGATGAGTACCGCGGGCGTCACAGTGTCGGAATAGCCCATGCCCAAATATGAGCGAAAGATCCGATTTTCGTTGGCAAATTGTGCAACAGTCGCCAAGGCTTCGTGTTCGGACAAACCATCCGCAATATCGAGCGCGGTCGCGCTGCGAATCGCCGCGGGGACCGCGGCATCGGTCATGGCGTCGAGATCAGCAAACCCAAGAAAGGCCAACATTTGCTGGGTTTGGCTTGCATCTGGGCCGATGTGGCGGGTTGCGAAGCTGTCGGTGCTGCTAAGTCTTTGCATGGCTGTCCTTGGACGCGGTGAACTCAAAAGCCGCGCGGCCGCGGCACTATAACCGAAGCTCACGGGGCCGTGAAGCGTCGCGCCGCCGGCCTGCGTGCGTTGGGCGGTTTGCGCCCAACGTTTGCAAGCGACCGGCGGGCCGCACACAATACGCTTCGCGGAAATTGTGTGTGCAAATTAACACTCGATTTGCACGCCGAAAACGCTTAAATAGCACCGGATTATAGATTTGCAGCGATGTGATCAGCTGCCGAAGTTCCGGAGCTTTAGCAAAAGTGCTTGACGCGGCGTGGAGCGCATGCGATTGCAACGGCTGTGCAGCAACGTTCACGGTGCTACTGGTCAGGAGAGGGAATATGGCGAGCCGCCGAGTTATTACCAAGCAAATTAGGCGTTTATCGCGTGCGGTTGGCTGCGCGTTGGCGGCCGCCTCCGTCGGCTGTTCCGACGGTGCAGCGACGAGTTCCGATGCGGCGCAATCGGCAGATGGCGCAAATGATGCAGCCCCGACCGATCAGCTCGCGGTTGAAGCGGCAGGCAGTGAAACCGGCCAAGGTGACACATTCGCCTCGGATGCAGTTTATGAGTGCACGACAGTGCTCGACTGTCCAGCATCCAAGTCGGCTTGCACGCAAGTTTTTTGCATGGCAGACCACCGGTGTAAGGTGGTTACGCAACCCGTCGGCGCAAGCTGTAACGACAACAATGCCTGCACGACCCAAGATAAGTGCGACGGCGCCGGAGCTTGCATCGGACCCACGCTGCAATGTAGCGACGAAAACGTTTGCACCGACGATTACTGCGACCCAGCAACTGGCTGTAAATACGCGAATAATATCAAGGACTGCAAGACGGAAATCGGGGTTTGCGGCGCGGGGCATTGTGAAGCAGGCAAATGCAAGGCGGCCATTGGCCCTGCCTGCGACGACGGCAACCCATGCACCTTGGACACCTGCAATAAGAACAATGGTTGTAGTTACAAAGCGTTGTCAAAGATCGCCTGCGACGACAACAATGTGTGCACCAGCGACGATGCTTGCGCGTTCGGCGCGTGCGTCGGCGTGGGCAAAAAATGCGCGGACGACAATCCTTGCACCGATGACACCTGCGATTTGGTCGGCGGCTGCGCCTATGTGAACAACACAAAGTCATGTAACGATTCAAATATTTGTACATCTGCCGACGCGTGCAGCGCAGGTGTATGCGGCGGAATAACCAAGACTTGCGATGATGGCGATGCATGCACCACCGATGCATGCGACCCGGTGAACGGCCTTTGTGTATCCAAAGGCGCGCCGGATGGCACTGCGTGCGGCAAGGAGCAAGCTTGCAGCGCCGGCGTGTGTAAATAGGGGCAATGGAGCTAATTTTTCAAGCAATTGTACCCAATTGGCATGGCAAGGGCCTGCCGCTTGCGTGGCCGCGTGCACTGCGGTGGCGCTTGGTTGCGTCGCTTTGGTTGGTCGATATTTTGGCGCTGCTCAGTTCGGCGCGCACGTTCGCTTTGTTGACGCCGCGCGAGCGCGAGTTGCTGCTGCAGCGGCTGGCGATCCATCGTTTTGCGTGGTTGCGCCGCGTCGTGCAACTATGGAAACTGGCGGCGCTGCTGACCGCCAACTGAGCGCTGCAATCGAACTTGGGCCAAATCGTTAGGAAAAGTTAATGTTTGTCGATGGTTCTGCGCGCAATCTGGATGAAGTGGCGGACTTCGTCATTGTTGGCTCGGGCGCCGCCGGAGCGACGTGTGCGCGCCTACTAAGTCAGGCCGGACGCTCTGTTATCGTTGTGGAAGAAGGCTCCAGACCCTTGGCCCAAGCTGGGGAGGACGCCGAGGCCTATGCAGCGTTGTACCGTGACGCCGCAACGACACGCGCGATTGGCCGAGATTTGCTGCTGCTTTTGCAAGGGCGCGCCGTCGGCGGGTCCACTGTCGTTGCGGGCGGTGTGCACGAGCCGATGCCTGAACAGGTGTGGCATCAATGGGTTCAGCGCGACCGCGTGTGGGAAGAACGCCTGCCTTGGGCCGAATTGCAATGGGCGCGCGGCCGGATTGACGCAGACCTGGCGGTCACAAAAACGCCGACTGTGCTGTGGGGCGACGTCGGAACGTCTATGTTTCGCGGTCTTCCCGGCCACGCCACGCCGGCCTTTCGCAGTGCGTCGGGGTGTCGCGGCAGCGGCCGCTGTTGGCTTGGCTGCCCGCACGGCGGCAAAGCCAGTGCGGATGTTGCACTTTTGCCAGTTGCGATTCACAACAAAGCGATGGTGGTTTCTCGGTGCAAAATTGAGCGAATTATCTTAGATGGTGTGACGGCACGCGGCGTTAGCGGCACTTTTGACTCAGGCAAGTTGTTCTCGGCCCGCGCTCGCGTCGCGGTGGTCTTGGCCGCCGGCGCGATCGGCAGCACGCATTTGCTGTTGCGCGCCGGCGTGCGCGGAATAGGCCAGCGGTTTCAATGTCATCCGGTCGCAACGTTGAGCTCACTCATGCCCAACAGCGCGGCTACAGGGCCACAAGCGACCGAGGCGATGCTAAGCGTGGCGTTTCGCGATCAAGGTTTTTGGCTGGGAACGCAGGGACTTCCCTCCGTTTTGCGCAGCGGTCACATCGCGGGCCACGGACAGGCGTTGGCGGCGCGGCTGGAGCAACTGCCGCACGTTGTGCAGTGGTGCGTGCACGTCCGTGCGCAAGCCCGCGGTAAAATTATGGATAAAGGCGGTCAGCCGCAAGTGCACTACACCCCAGATGCTGCGGATCGCGCGCGCGCCATGTTGGGCTTGGCAGTCGCGGCCGAAGGTATGCTGACGGCGGGTGCGCTTGAGGTGTGGCCCAACGTTTTCGGGGCGCCGGAGGTGATTACCAGCGTCAAGCAAGCGAGAGCCATGGCCAATTTAAAGATTGGCCCTGCGGCGATTTCATGGTTGGCCACCGATTTCTTCGGCGGGATCCCGGTGGATTCGTGGTTTCAGGTGCTGGGCCTAGAGCGTGTCGTGCTTGCGGATTCATCTATGTTTCCAACGAATTTAGGCGTGCCCCCCTTGTCGACCATGCACGCCGTGGCGTCGCTGGTCGGGCAGCGTTGGGTGGAAGCTCGCCCGTTGGCGTGACGGGCGCCCGCGCTTTCCAAAATGCAGGGCTATCGCAAGAACGATCACGGGGCGTTAGGCTGAGGCCGCGGGCAATAATCGAAGAAAACCTCAATCGCGGCAACGCGTTGGACTGAAGTCCACCGCTACAGTTCGAGATGTCTCTCCGGGACAGGACGCGAGCGCGGCCCAGAAAATCTTCAGAATCCGCCAACCTGGCTATTGCGGTCCAAGCCATGCCATTTGGGGAAAGCTG
>CAMDBH010000104.1 GCA_945889325.1 Klebsiella pneumoniae | reverse complement strand
GTACGCATTCACCACCCCGCGCCGAACATCGGCGCAGGCCCGCGAGCGTAGCGCATGCCTAACGGTCTGACAACGGTTTTTTTGAATGGCCCGGGCCGCGCTTGGCTAGCCGCTGGCGCGCGGCAGCAGCATCGGCTGCGGCCGCGCCGAATCCCAATATGCTTCAAAGGCGGCCGTGAGCCAGCCGACCAGTTTGACGCCATGGCATTTGGCCGTGGCGATGACGCCCTGCATCTTGGCCACGAAATCGGCGCCGCTGTCGCAGCCGGTGCCGCCGTTGGTCTTTCGCAAAATCACGCCCGGTCGCACGATGCGTTCGGCGTGGTTGTTGGTCGGTTCGGCGCCGTCATGCTGCAAAAACGGCCACAGCGAATCCCACTGTTTGATCAGGTCCTTGCCCAGCGCTTTGACTTTCTTGTGCTCGTGATGCGTCGCAATTTTGGCCAGTTCGCGCCAATCGGCCTGCACCGGCACCATGTCGAGCACCATTTGCGCGCGGTCGATGACGCCGTTCTTAAATCGGTGCCAAATCTTGAACATCGCGTCGCTGGCCTTGAGAAACTCAGCGCCAATCGCGCCCGCGCTGTCTTTCAAATCGACCAAAGCTTGTATGTCGCGGCGCAAATGCGCGTGGCACAATTGGTGCAAAATCGCATCGATGATGTCGTAAACGCTCCAGCGGTCGGTGTGGATAACGCCCAGCAATTCGGGCAAAAGCTTGGCGAAAGCTTCGCGGGTGCGCCGCTGGTCGATGTGGAAATACGCGCCGATGGTCGGGTTTGTCACGACCCAGAGCCACGCCAATTTATCGCAATGACGCCAGCCAGTTTCATCACAATGCTTGGTCGCCGCCGCGATGAGCGCCTGCAGCACTTCTTCCATCGCGGGCGCCACGGCCTGGGCTGCGCGCGGCGTGACATTGTGGATGGCGCCGACCGACAGATCCACGCCAAACATCTGCGAAATCGCATCTTTGGTGTCGACGCGGCTCAGGTTATATTTGCCGATAAGCGCCGTGATGATCGCCTGGAGGTGCGGCCCCGCCGCAGTCGGCGGCACGCCCGGCGGCAGCGGAGCCCGCGATTTCTTACCGCATTTTCCGCACTTGTGCTGCTCCGTGATGTAGTTTTTCACCACCGCTTGGCTGACGACTTCCACGACTTGGTGCACCGATTGCTTGCCGGGCAAAACGGTCGAGTCGTCCAAATCCGCTTTACAATGCTGACATTGGGCCAGCGGACAGCTGGAAATTTCGCCGGGTGTCGGCTCAAGCATCTCGCGATTGTGCGGTTTGTGCCCGATTTGGCCGCCGGGCTTTTTGCCGCTGGGCGGCTGCGGCGGCTTGGGCTTGGTGTGAAACGGCGAGTCCGTCGACGACGGTTTGGAGGAATTCGTGGAATTCGTGTTCAAACGGGCGAGCAATTCGACAATACGCGCTTCCAAAGCGGCATTTTTAACCAACAACACGTCGATTTGCGCTTGCAGTCGTTGCTCGTTTTCGGTCAAGGCACTCTCCAACAGCCGCAACGCGACCTTGGCGAGATCTTTGCACCAGATAATCGGCTGTCAACTTTTCATGACGGATGTGGGTCGGGGGGTGAATGCGTACTCGGTATGTATGATTACGGCCATCATTTCAGCGTTAGTATTGATCTCCCGGACCCATTCGTCATCAAGTTTGAGCCGACATCTGAAGGGCAATTCGAGGCCGAACTGACATTCGGCGGCGAGGTCGCGTATCAGCCGTGTGCAGGTGGCGAATGTACCCATTTGGACTATCCTTTCTCCCTAAAAATCCACGGCATCGCCACCGCGCCCGTCGCGGACGCGGGCGCGACGGACGCGCCCGATAGCGCTGGCGCGCCAGCTGACGCGACCCCAACAAAAGACTAAAAACCGCCGAGGAAACCATGCCGTACGACCGAAGCTACCGCCCGAATACGCCGACCAGCTTGGTCGACGGCAACAACGCCGACCGCCGACGCATGGTTGCCGGCGCGACCGCGGCCAATGGCGCGCCGGACAACGGCACCACCGACTTTTACTGCAGCGGCTACGAACGTGTGATTCTTGAAGCACAAGCGGTCGGCACGTCGGCGTATTACGACGTCGATGTGTGGTTCCGCTACGCGGCGAGTGGTTTGTGGATCTGCGATGCCAACGTTGGAACACGGCGGATCAACAGCGTTTTGCTGCCTGCGGCGATGGGGCTTGCGCGGTTCATGTGCAATGTTCCGACTTTTACGGCAGCAACCAGAGCATGGCCGTGGTCGTCAACAGCGCGGCGTTGGCTTGGAGCGACACCAGCCACGCGTTCACTGTCGCGGACGGCGACATCCTGAGCATTTCCTTCGCGCTTTCCTGTGCTTGGGCTGGTTCGCTGACGGGTTATCAGGTGTCGCTGCTTTTGACGCTCGGCTAAGCGGTTGGCATCACTAAAACTATGCCTTCCGCCCGCGCAGCGGCACCCCGCCTTCCGCCAAATCCCCTCGCGCAGCGTCCCACTTCCAACAATTGGCGCCGCGAATTGCTTGAGACCGAGACGCAGTTGCGCGTTTCACTTCCCGGAGGACAAGGTCGAAAAATCCTTGCCCTCCCAGTGGAACGACGATTGCGCGCAGCGCAATCGGGCCTGCGCCTTGCACGCCTTGTGGCCCGAAATCTCCGCCTTTTCAGTGCAGATACTTCTACCCTCCCTCTCGCCGTTTTGCGCGACTGTCAGAATCCGACCGCTTCAGCGGTCGCCGCGGCAAATGGTCGCAGCGAGCAGCGCAAAGCCGCCGGAGGCAAAAGCAAAAGCCAACTGCTTGCAAGGCAGCACCCGCAAACTGCGTTTGCGGCGGACGGCGGGCACGGAGACCCGCCGCTACACAAATTCATTTAATATCAGAAAATTGTGCGCTAAAAGCCAGCTGACTGCAAGGCAAGACCTCAGCGGAGCGCGGCCTCAATTAATTCCTCAGCCAAATCCGGCCCACCCAACTCGCGAATTTCCTGTAGACCGGTCGGACTGGTCACATTGATTTCTGTAAGTTTTTCGCCAATCAAATCAATACCGACAAACAGATGGCCGGCAGCCTTGAGAACCGGCCCCAATTCCGCACAAATTGCTTCTTCGCGATCGGTCAACGCAGAAAGTTCAACGGTCGCACCGATGTGAATATTGCCGCGCAGATCATCGGCCGGTGGAATACGCAACAACCCCGCACGGGCCACGCCGTCGACAAAAATCACGCGCTTGTCGCCCACAGTCACTTGCGGCAGATATTGCTGGGCAATCACAAATTCTTTGCCGTTTTTCGTCGACATTTCCAGCAGCGATCGCGTGTTCAAATCGCCGGGATGCAAGGCCACTATGCCCGCGCCGCCTGAAAAGGCCAACGGCTTTAGCACAATTGATCCGCCTACTTGGACTTGAAAACGCCGAATCGCGTTCATGTCGCGGCTCAAGAACGACGGCGGCGACAGGTGCGGAAAACGCAGCAAACTGGTTTTTTCATTCCAGGAACGCAGGGCCTGTGGATCGCTCAACACCCGCGTGGACGCAGGCGCCAGATCTAGCACGTAAGTTGCGGCAATATATTGCATATCAAAGGGAGGATCCTTGCGCATCCACACCACGTCAAAATCGCCCAACGGGCGAATTTCTTGCCCCCCGTCGCTGAAATGCCGCCCGCGCACGCGCTGCACGGTCGTTGGGCGGCAGGTGGCGAATGCTTGATCGCCGTTGGCAAAAAGGCCATCGGTATCACAGCTGTACACGACATGGCCGCGGGCCTGCGCCGCCAACATCAGCGCAAATGAAGAATCTTTGGTGATATCGATGGGACCCAATGGATCGACGACGAAAAGATGGTGCGGCATTGGAACTCCAAATGAGCGGATGAAAGGATCGGCCTAATGCGTGGACGTCGCGGCCGATGGAGGCGAAGGGGCCGCGGCTTCACTGCTAATCGCCGCGTCTTCCAGCAACACGTCAAACTGATAACCGGCGCCAACATCGCGATCGACCGAGACTTTTCCCTTTGCCAACACCAGATCGCCCGGTTTTGCGTCGGCCGTTGTGGTCACGACCAGATCCTTTTCGCCGACTTTGTCTTGCAAGTGCAGCCAGTTGCGATCCAAAATCCCGCGGTTCACCTTGGTCACACGCCCGCGCACCGATGTCACTTGGCCCGCCAACGCCACGCGATTTTGCCGTAAATCCATAATGGTATGGTCCGCCGCCGCGAATGCGCCGATCTCGACGGCGACCGGCGCTTCCAGCGGCGGATGGCCCGGCGGCAGGGGCCCGTTGGGATCGACCTTGGTCGGATGAGTGGGCATTTCATCTTTGTCTGTCGGCTGTTGCAACTGTGCCGGCACAACCGACGGCTGACTGGTCGGCGCTTGGGCTACGGCCGGCGCTGGTTGGGTGGCCACCGCTTGCGCGTTTGCGGCGGTTTTTTGTTGGCACGCCGCAATCGCCGCGATACATGCCACTAGAATGACGAGGATACTTGCAAATTTCACGGTACATTCCCTAGCCACCGGTCAAACTGACCGCGGGCAGTCTAACCCAAACGCGCGGGCGGGTCACGTTGCGCGATTTTGACGACGGTCGGCAGCGGTGTAATCTCTCGTTCTCGCGGTGATTGCGCCGATGTTGCGCTACAACCTGCGCGGTAATATCAGGATGCCATTGAAATTAAATAGTATTACCGCGACGCTGCTGTTCCTGTTGTCGAGCCAACTGGCCTTGGCCTTGCCGTCGGCGGAGCAGCTGCAGTGGCAGGCGGCGATTAAGCGCCTCAATACCCCCAAAAATTCACCGGTTGCGATCGAGGATGCCCTGCAAATCCTGCGGTTGTTCGGCGCGCTGCCGCCGCAGCAAATGCTGACGGATCTGGAACCGGTGGCACGCAAATGGCTGACTGACAAGAAGTTAGCCAGTTTGCCGACGACGCAATTGCTGCAAACTGCGGCCGTGTCGCTGGTGCAACGGCTGGCGCAACCGGAGCGGGTGGCGCAATGGCTTGACAGCAAAGGCGCAATCAAGAATCTGGCTTGGTTGGGACCCTTTGGCGACGAACACGGTTCGGCACTGGCTCGTGAAAATAAAGTGGAACTGGAAATTTTGCAGCGCAACGCGCCGCGTGCCGCTTGGCCCGGTCGCCACGGCGAAGTGCGCTGGCAAGGGCTGCCAAGCGGTTTTTGGCAACCGGGTGCGCGCGTCGATTTCGCGGAACTTGTGGAGAGACCGGATGACGCGCTGATCTACGTGCAAGTGTGGATTGTTGCTGCCAAACCAGGCAAAGCGCTTTTGCACGTCAACGCCGATGGCGGGTTGCGCATTTGGTTGGACGGCGCGGCGTTGCTGAGCCGAGAGGCCAAGCCCGCCCTGTTCGGCATCGGCGAAAATGCACCACAACTGCCCGATGTCCAAGGGACTGTTGTGCACCTGACGGGTCTGCCCCAGCACATCTTGCTTAAACTTTCACCCGCCGGAGCGAGCTTACCGCTGGCGCTCGATTTGACGGATTTGCAGCAAAAGCCGATGGCTATTGAAAGTTTTGCCCGGCAACCGCCGCAGTGGCAACCGGTTGCGTTGGCCGAAGATGCGACGATTTCGAGGGCATTTCTGCCTGCTGATCAACGACCTGAAGCGACGGCGGGCCTGAACTGGCCGGCGGATGGCAAGCTGGGCAAAGGGCCCAATCCGCTCACGGCGCTGCTGGAACTGGCGTGGCACGCGTGGCCGATGCACAACGCGCTGGATGAACGGCTGCTGGGCGTCGCGCCCGAAGATCTGCCGCAAAACAGCCAAGCTGCACTGGCGCACGCCATGCTTGCGGGTGAGTTGGGCGATCGCATCGATCGGCTGCGCCAATGGAGTGCCGCTTTGCCCAACGCGTCAGAACTGATGGTTGTTCAAGCCGATCTGTTGGATGACATGGGCAAGACGGCCCAAGCCCACCGCTTGTGGCAACAATGGGCGGACGACAATCGGCAACAGCCTGAAAACACAAGTATCCGTGCCTGTCTTGTGCGTGTTGAGCTGTGGTCGCGGCTGGGCGCGGAGCGCGTGGCCACCCAATTGTTAAAGCGCTGTGCCGACCAGTGGGCGGATGTACCGGAGTTGCAGATCGCGATGGCAAGACATGCCGCGGCATCAGATGATTTGGCGGCTGCCTTGCTGTGGCAAGATCGGGCGGCAAAGGCAGAACCGGGCATTTTGCAACGGCAAATTGCGGCATTGCAGGCGGAGATTGAAACGGGTCGCATCGACGCCCTGCGCGCCGCGTCCATCGACCGCGCTTTTGCGCCGCGCAGCCGTGCGCGCGAAGTGCTGGCGTTGGCCTACTTAGCGCAGCGCCAGCCGCGAGCGGCGCAAGACGCACTGCAGGGGTTGCCGGGTCACCTCAACAGCGTCGCAACCGCGGAATTGCGCGCCAAAATTGCCGTGCAACTGAAAAGTCCGGCGGCGGCTGTGCTGGCGTTGCAGTCGGCCATTGCGCGGGCACCTGCGCGCGCGGACTTGCGCACAAGGCTTGCGCTTTTGCAGCCCGATCGCGAGTTTTACACACCTTATCGCCGCAACTGGCTGGACGTGGTGAAGCAGGAAAAAGATTTGCCGCGCCCTCATGCACTTGAACAGCGCGTGCGGCATACCGTGCTGCAGTTGATCGGCAATGGACAGCAAGCGCGTTACGATGCTGAAGTGTTTTATGTCGGCAAAGGTGGCGCGCCAACCCATGATTTGAGCATCGATTATGCGCCAACGCTGTCACGGGCCGAAGTGCTGCAAGCCGCGGTCGTGCACGCCGATGGCCGCGTGGAACGCAACCCCAACCAGCAAGTCGAGCAACTGGGCGAAGACGCCAGCGGTATGTACTTCGATCTGGAGAGAATCACGCTCAATTTCAAAGCGCTCAAGGCTGGCGACGCGATAATTGTCGAGTACGTGGTGCGCGATTTGGCGCCCACGCCTTTTGGTTTGGTGTTTGGCGAGTTGTTGACCTTGGGCGAAACTTGGCCGGTGCGCCACAGTGAAATTGTCGTTGAATTGCCGAAAGATACACCGTTCTACTGGGAAGTGGTCGACCCCATGGCCAAAGACGGCGCCGACGCCTTGGGCAAGATGGTCAAAAAGACACCGCCCGCTGAAAAAGACGAAGCCACCGGCTGGGATAGCTACACGCTGGCCATCGACCAATTGCCCGCCATCGCCTCTGAAGAACGCATGCCCGGTCTGACCGACGTCGTGCCGCACCTGCACATGAGCGCATTTGCCTCGTGGACCGCCGCCGCGCAATGGTACGCAGGGCTGATGGCCGAGGCGATTCCAGCCAAAGGCAGCGATCCGGTGCTGCATGATCAAGCGGTGAAATTGGCTCAAGGTCTGACAACAACAGATGAAATTGTGCGAGCAGTGTACCAATACGTGACTTCACAGGTGCGCTACGTTGGGCTGGAATTTGGCATTCACAGTTTGAAGCCACACGCGGTGCGCGAAATCCTGCAGCGTCAATTTGGCGATTGCAAGGACAAAGCGACACTGGTTGTCGCCTTGTTGGCCGAATTGAACATCAACGCCCAAGTCGCGCTGGTGCGCACGCGCGATGAAGGCCGATTGCACGGCAAAGTCGCGTCTTTAGGCGTGTTTAACCACGCAATCGCCTACGTGCCGGCGTTGGATTGGTGGCTGGATGCCACGGCGACCCACCACGGCCCGCTTGAGTTGCCGAGCGGCGATGGCGGTGGAACGGCCCTGCGGATCGCTCGAAATAACAAGGAAAATCAAGGTTCGGTGCAAGTACTGCCGGATCAGGCGGCGCAGCATCACCTCCGACAGGAAAATATCGTCGCCACTTTGCAGACCGACGGCAGTGCGATTTTGGCGGTGACCGTTCAATTGCACGGTATTCCTGCCGCCGACGCGCGCAATCGCTTGGATCAGGCGCAGGCGCGCAAGGAACGCTTGGAGCAAGATTTGGGCGGACGCTTTCCCGGCATCACTGTCAGCGATATTTCGGTCCAAGGTCTGGATCCGCCCAAGGATTGGGTGGAAGTAACGCTTCACGCCAACGTGCCACAATGGGCCCAAAAGCGCCCGGATGGCCTGCTGCTCGCGCCGCTCAAGCCGGCTCAACCCTTCGCGCAGTGGACAAGCGGCCAAGCCCGTGCCCACGATTTTGTGCTGGATCACGCTTTTGTGGAAACGCACACGCTGCATCTGATTGCGCCGCTGGGCTTTGAGATCGTGCGCCAACCTGTAGCGCAGACGTTGGATTGGCCTGCAGGGCAATTGACGCTGCACACCGAGCAGGTCGCCGATGGTCTGATGCTGCATACGCATTTGGCAGTCACACAGCGCACTTTGCCGGTGGCGCTCTATCCTGCCCTGCGCACGTGGCTGACCCAAGTCGACGCGGCGTTGCGCGGCGAAGTGCTGGTTGCAGCTAAGGGCGTGCAAAAATGACGAATTACCGCCTATTTCGACCTAGGGGCGACCAGCCGGTCGCCCGGGCGACC
>CAMDBH010000103.1 GCA_945889325.1 Klebsiella pneumoniae | reverse complement strand
GATTTGGGCGTGGACTATTTCGCCAAGCGCGACGAGGCCAAGACCGTCAAGCGGCTGCAGAACCGAATCAAGGAGCTTGGATATGATGTGCAGGTTCAAAAGGTTGCGTGATCAGGGTGGCCGCGAACGCGGAGGTGTTTCTACATAGGGTGTATTCAAAATATATCGACACGAGCGGAACGAGGCGCCCGACAGGCGAGGCGGATTTGCGGGAAAAAGCTATGAGATAACCGCGTTTGTCAAAGTAGCCCGCCGCGCCGGCGCCAGCACCGCCGTCACCGCGTGCAGCCGCAGCGACCGCTGGGCCGCGCCGCCGATTAGGCCAAGCCCGACCGGCACTTCCGCTGCGACTTCTGCCGCCAGCAGGTCGGCTGTCGCCTCATCCATCGCCGCCGCCACCGCCTGCCGCAAGGGCGCATCCCCTTGCTTGACGGTCCAGCGCACGATGTCCCACGCGAGTTCGGCGTGGCGGCTCTCGTCATCGGCCAACGCCGTCAACAGGCGCTTGAGCACCGGGTCCAGCGTTTGCGCAGCCATCACGTGTGCTTCCAGCGCGGCGACCGTCTCAACAATGCAGCCTTCGCGCGCCGCCGCCACAGCCACCGTTGTCAGGGTCGCTTCACCCAGCGCGCCGCCAATCGCCAGCGGCCCCGGGCCGACCTCGCCTGCGCCCAAATGCCGCGCCAACGCAAAGCACAATTGGGCGTGGCGCACCTCATCCATCCCCGCCGCCTGACTGCGCTGCAGCAGTTCCGGTGGCGCACCGATCGCCAGCAACTCCAAGGTAAGACGGGCAAAACTGGCCACCGAAGCGTGTTCCATCTGCGCCGCGTCCAGCCAATGCTGGGCCAGACGCGCCCGCAGCTCAGGCCCAAGACCGCCTAGCTCAATCGCCGCAATATCATCCTTTTGCAGCCAATCTTGCCGTTGCACCACGGGCGCGGTGCGCCAACTGCCGGCCACCTCAAACGGGCGACCGATGGCGCAAGTTGCGCCGCTGCACACCCTTTTGCCCGCCATCTTGTAGTCGGCGATGGTGCAGTAGTGTTTGTCCACCGGACATTGTTTGTCGCCGCCGCACTCATCCTCCGCGGTTTGGCAGGCCAACGCTGGGCCGCCGCAGCCGGGATTGGTGGTAAAGGTGCCGCACAAGCCGACTGGGCAATCCGCGTCGCTGGTGCAGGTCGCCGGCACGCATTTGCCGAAAACCGGACCGCACAGGCAGACTTCGGCCGCGCCGCAATCGGCGTCGGTTTGGCAACTCGGCTGGCAGAAGCAGCCGGCCATGCCGCCTTGGCTCGTTTCGCAGTGGCCGCCCTTGGTCTTGCTGCAGTCGAGATCTGTCTTGCACATGCCTTCAATCGTTTGTCCGCCATTGTCCATTGGGCATTTTTTAGCAGGATCAGGTACATAGGCGGGGCATGTTTTGATCGCGCGGCGGTGTTGCATGCCATTTTGGCAAATATCGACCCCCGTGTCTTGGCCCTGAACCACGATCGGCTGCGGATCGACGCACGGAAACGGCGCGGCCGGCTTGCTGTCGGCGGTCACGTCTGGTTTTACTGCAATATCAGCGGTATCAGGCACATCGGGTGCAACCGGCACGTCGGCGGCAACTGGCGCGTCGCTCGGTGTGCCCGCATCGGCGGTTGGCCCGTCGGCTGGGGACGAATCAGACGGGGCCGAGTCAACCGTTGCCAAATCAGCTGTTGGCACGTCGGCGGCGGCGATGTCGGCGCCAGAATCGGCTGCCGCATCGACGGTGCCACCGCCGGCATTGGCCGACGAACCGCAGGCGGCCAAAAGCCAAGTGGCGGCACCGGCGCGCAACAAATCATGTAGGCGATAAAGTTTCATTATCAGTCCTTGCGGCGCAAGGTTGAAACGCCACAACTGCGTATTTTTGCAAGTTATTCCGACCCGAAACCTCGGGCCGACGCGACAACATTGCGCCAGCGTCATGGCGTTGTCAAGCACTTTTTTTGCGCAAATCGCGCTTGCGGCAATGTCGGCTTGCCCCTACACTGGCCCGATGAGCGCGGGGCTCTGTTGCGAGGTCCGATGTTTGGGCGCGGATTGGCATTTTCAACACCCCCAAAAATTTCGCTTGTACTTTTACTGCTTTGGCTAGATCCGGCCTGTGGCGCCCCTGACGCCGACGTTGTGGGCAACGCGCCTGACGTGACAGCGACAGCCCCAGATACTGAAATGAACGGCGCCACCGATGGCGGCAATGTCGCGACCGACGGCAACGCAGCCGATGTCGCCACGACCGACGGCAATTCAAGTGAAATTGCCCCAAACGAGGTCAGTGTGGACGCAGGCAACCTCAGTTGCCCCGGCGGTCCCAGTTGCCCATGCAACAAGAACGATGCTTGCGACAACGGCATTTGCTTGGACACCGCCAATGGCAAAAAATGTGCCGTTGTGTGCGCGGGCGAAACCGGCTGCGCCCAAGGCAGCACGTGCAAGCCGTTTGGCGGCAATGACAGTATTTTCGTGTGCGTTTCCAACTATGTGACGCTGTGTTCGCCGTGCCAGACGGCGGCGGATTGCATTTTTAATAACGTGGTCGCTGCGTGCCTCGATTACGGCACGCAAGGCAAGTTTTGCGGCGGCGCCTGCAACCAAGACGGCGATTGTCCAAGCGATTACGCCTGCGCCACCATCCAAGACGGCGGCAAACAGGTGCAACAGTGCAAGCGCAAGGCCGACGCGAGTGGTGTAATTGCTTGCAGTTGCAGCCTATGGGGTACGGCGTCGGGACACAGCACTACATGCCAAATTACCAATGACAAAGGCAGCTGCGACGGCAAACGCACGTGTGAAGCCTCCGGCTTGGGCGCCTGTGTCGGCAAAACGCCAACCGAAGAAATCTGCAACGCTTTGGACGACAACTGCGACGGCAAAGTCGACAACTTGCCGCTGACCGCCAAATGCACGATCAAGGCCTACAATGCGGGCAGCGGGATAGCCTGTCTAACGGACTCTGATTGCAAGGTAAAAGGCGAATCTTGTGACAACAACGCCTGCAAAATACTTTTGGGCGCTTGTCCGGGTACGCCGAGCTGTGCCAGCAACGGCGCGTTTCTGTGCTTGGGCGCGCCGATGCCAAAGGCTGAAGTTTGCAATGGAAGTGACGACGATTGCGACGGCTTGATCGATGAGGACTTTGGCGTGACCGGCTTGGACGGCGTCAAGGCTGGCGTCGGCGACGCCTGCGGCACCGGCGTGTGCGCGGGCGGCAGCGTGCAATGCGCTACGCTGGCGCAAGCGGTTTGCAGCACAGAAAGCAAAGCAAAAACGGAAGTTTGTGACGGCAACGACAACGACTGCGACGGCAAGATCGACAATTCAGCGTGCGATGACAAAGATGCCTGCACAGCCGACACCTGCGACGCCGTCGCCGCAGCCTGCAGCCACACGCCATCGGTGGACTGCGACGACAAAAATCAATGTACAACCGATACTTGTGCTGCAAAGAGCGGCGAATGCACCCACGCCACTTACGTCGGATCGTGCAGCGACGGCGATGCGTGCACCACGGGCGATGCTTGTGCGGAAAATCCGGATAAATCATCGATTTGTGTTGCTGGCAAGGCGGTCGATTGCGACGACAAGAACCTGTGCACAGATGACAGTTGCGACGCCAAGACGGGTTGTGTGCACGCGGCCAATGCAGCGACAGATCCCTGTTATGATGGGGCAATCGGCAGCAAGGGCGTGGGAAGTTGCAAGGGAGGGCTCAAAAGCTGTGTCGATTCACAACTCGGCGTATGCGTTGGGCAAATTGTGCCGTCGCTGCAAGAAGAATGTGACGGCGTGGATGACAACTGCAACGGCTTTGTCGACGAAGGCTGTAAGCCCGGCGCATTGCAGGGCGATTTTGTTGCGGCAGCCGGTGGCACGGGCGGCGCTTGGCTTGAATTGGCCAGCGGCAACCCCACCGGCGTGAGCCAGGCGCCTGGCGGCAAGGCTGGCTGGTGGGGCTTTTTGTACTGGATTGTTTCGGTATTTCAATGAGGTTCAAAATGGAATTGCGCAAAATCGGACGTCTTTTGTGCCTCAGCGTTGTGCTTACGACGTGGGTTGCAGCCGCGGCGCAGGGGTCCGTCACCGATACGTTTGTGCTGCAAGGGCGCTTAATTACGCAAAATGGCGCGCCGGTCCCCGACGGCGACTACGCTATGACTATTGCATTTTACAAGGAAATTGGCGATCTCGGCCCCCTTTACCTCGACATCGCGGCGGCCGTCAAAGTGCAAAAGGGCATGTTTGTGTTGACGGTGGGCAACAAGCTCAAGCTAGACAAAAGCGTGTTTATCAACGGCGATGCCGGCTACTTTGGCGTGCAAGTGGGCAGTGATCCTGAGCTGCCGCGCCTAGCCCTGCATCAGGTGCCCTATGCGTTGCGTGCCCAAGTCGCACTCAACCTGCAATGCTCCGGCTGCATTACGACCGATCATTTGGACGCTGCCGTGCTCAAAGATTACGCCAAGTCTGCGAATTTGGCCGCAGTTGCCACCAGTGGTGGTTACGCCGACCTGAAGAATGCACCCGTGCTCGTGGCGGTCAACCAAAATTGCGAAGCGGGCAAACTCATCATCGGTTTGGACGGCGCGGGCAAAGTCGTGTGCGCCACCGACGCCAACAACAGCTACAGCGGCAAGGACTTTGCCGTGTCCAATCAAGCCTGCCCTCCGGGCCAAGTCGTCGCCGGTGTCGACGGCGCTGGCAAGGTCGTGTGTGCCGCAGATGCCAACAACAGCTATAGCGGCAAGGATTTTGCCACATCCAACCAAGTCTGCCCGCCCGGTCAAGTGGTCGCGGGCATCGACGGCAGCGGCAAGACCAGTTGTGTACCGGCAAGTGCCTACAGCGGCAAAGATTTTGCGCTTGCCAATCAGGCTTGTAACGCCGGAGCTGTGGTAACGGGTGTGGATGGCGCTGGCAAGCCGGTGTGCGCCGCTGTCGCAGCGGCCAATCAAAATTGCGTCGCAGGATCAGTCGTTACCGGCATTGACGCGGCGGGCAAGCCGGTGTGTGCGGTGGTCGCTGCGGCCAACCAAAATTGCGTCGCAGGATCAGTCGTTACCGGCATTGATGGCGCCGGCAAGCCGGTTTGTGCGGTGGACAAAAACAACACCTATACGGGCGCCAATTTCGCGCTGTCGGGCCAAGCCTGCCCGGCCAACCAAGTCGTGGTTGCCATTGACGGCAATGGCAAAGCGACCTGCGCGCCCGATGCCAACAATGTCTACACCGGTAGCAATTTTGCCCTTTCTAATCAACCTTGTGTGGCCGGATCGGTGGTCACAGGTATTGATGTCAACGGCAAAGCAGTGTGTCAACCGGATGCGAATTCTGGCGGCACCGTCAAATCTGTCGCCAGTGGCGCGGGACTAACAGGCGGTCCTGTCACGACTTCGGGCACTCTTTCCATAGCCGACGGCGGCGTGACTTCGGCCATGGTCAATTTCAACTACGCCGACAGTGCCAGCAAGGGCGGCGCAGCCACCAATGTCGCGTGCACCGGTTGCATCGATGGCGCTAAAATCTCAGGGACGGCGGCACTTAGCGTGGCATCGGTCACGGCGACCACGCTGACCGCGACTACGGTCGCGGCCAACACCAACTTGACGGTGTCTGGCCAAAATGTCTGTCGCGCCGACGGCACCAACTGCACCAAAGGCGGCGTGGTATTCACCAACTGGGGCCGAACCGATTGCCCGGCGACAACATCAGTCGTTTACACCGGTTATGCGGGCGGCAAACACCAAACCCAAGGCGGCGGCGGCGCCAACACCCAGTGCATGACCAGCACACCGACTTGGCTGAATTACAACGATGCCAACCAGGACGGCGCGCTGATCTACGGCACTGAATACGAACAGGCCAGTTACGGCTTGAGCGGCGTGTCGCCTTTTAACGGTTTGCAAAACTTCAAAGCGCCGTGCACCGTCTGCTTGGGCACGACGTACACCAATGAAATCATGATTCCCGGCACCGCCGTCTGTCCGGGCGGCTGGACTTTGCTTGTCGCCGGTTATTTGATGGGCATGCATTACACCCAAGGCTCCAGCAGTTTTGTCTGCGTCAATTCCAACGCCCAGGGCATCGGCACCAACGGCGACAACAACGGCAACTTGTGGTATCCGACTGAAGCCGAATGCGGCGCGCTGCCCTGCCTACCGTATGTGCAAAATCGTGAAATAACTTGCGCTGTTTGCGCGCGATAGTTTGCTCGTCAGCGGATTGTTGCCTCATTCACGACCCGCGCCCGCACCAAATGCCCGTCTTCGAGCGTTAGCGTCGGGCAATACGCGCCGACGCGCTGCCGCTGCCACCAGATGTGCTTGTCGCGCAAATCCGGCCAGGGCGCAAATTGGTATTGCCAAAGCGTTGAGCGCACATAGCGCGCCGGTTGCCCTTGCAACGGATCGACCGCCAACAACGCACGCACCGGTTTGGAGCCGAGCAGCAACCGGCGTTGAAACTTCACAAACCAATGGTTTTTCTCACAATTGCCCAGCGCCGCAAACCACATCTGCCAATCCAGCCGCGGCATATGCGGCCCGACCAACGGCGGACGCTGATGCATGTCGGAGATTTTGTATTGAAATTGCAGCAGTTCCCACTTCTGCCCGTCCAAACTGAGTTCGACTTCGATCTCCGGTCGCTCCGTGGTCATCGTGGCAAATAGCCCATAAGTATTCGAGATATGCAGCGGATGTAACCATGCCAGCGCAGCTTCCATCGCCTCGGGCAGCAAGTCGCGGTTGACGCGGTGCAAGGTCGTCAAACTCGCCAAGACCAGCAGCAAACTGGCGCTGAGCCCGTGCGTCAGACGCCGCCAGAAAGGCTGTTGCGGCACAACGATCGGCAGCAACGGCAATGGCCGTAAGCGCTTGGGAAGCAAGGCAATGATCGCGCCGTCATCGAGCAAAGTCAGCAGCAATGCCACCGTCAGCAGGTTGAAAAAACCGTAGTTGCCGGTCGACGCGATGCCGAGTTGCAGCAGCAGCATGACCGCAACGCCCAACAGGCGCAGACGGCGACCCATGAACACCAAAAGCGGCGCAAGTCCCTCGGCGAAAAACAAAAAGGCGGCTTCAAAGGTGTGACCGCTCGCTGGCATCGCGTCGGCGAACCAACTCAGCGGCCCAGGCAGCGGTTGGGTCCAATAGTGGTACTGCAGGGCTGTCAAATCGTGCCAAGTCGGGTCGCCTGAAAGCCATTTCACCAATGCGCTGAGCAAATACAGCCGCAACGCCAGCCAGCGGAGCAGCCAGAGCGACAGCTGCGTCGGCCCGCCATCTTGCTGCGGCTTGCACAAACCGCGAGGAGCCAGCCAAATGGCGAGGAAAAGCGCCTCCAAAAGCAGCGCATCCCACTGAAAAGACATGAAATCGTCCGCAGCGGTGACCAGCGAGAGCATGGTCGCAAAGGCAACCGCCAACGGCAAACGCGGCGCCAAGCCGCCCAACACTGCCACACAAGCCAGCGATCCTATTGCACAAAGCCCGTGCATCGCCGCGTCGGTCGGCAGCAGCCACAGCAGCGTAGGGGCGAGGTGAAAGTCCGCGCCGTCTTGGGTCTGCATGAATTTTTGCAGCGATGCGCCGATTGGCGCGATGCCATCTACGCCAAAAAGTCCATCGATTTGCAGCCATAGCGACACGTGCGCGCACAGGCCCGCCAGCGCGATGCCGCGCAACGCCAGCGCGCGCACGAGCACCTGCTGCGGTTGCGGGGCGACCAGTGCGGTGAGGGTCTTTGAAGACATGGCAATGTGATTGAATTTATTCGCCTCGCGATCGCTCAGCGGGTATAACTCTGCTCGACGCTAAAAATGCCATGGCTGTGCACAACGCCTAAGCGCTCAAGGAGTTGTACCGCGGCCGGCCGCGCACCGCTGGCGCGCAAAGTGAGTAACGCCTGCTTGTCGCGCCACGTCGACTGCAAGCGCCACACGCCGTTCTGGCCGCGCAAGAGTTCGGCTCGCAGCAGGCCGTCGGGCCATGGCTCCTCGATCATCTGGCGATAACTATCGAGAAGTGCTCGTTCTTGTTCCGGTGTCACGGTCGTGTCGACAGCTATTACTACGGCATTGTCCACTGCTGCACCTCAGTTCGATCCTTGGCCGCGCAGCGTAGACGAGCGAGCGGTCGCTGTCCAGAGGCGAAAGGCAGCAACACGTCTTGAACTGCGTTCGGCTTTTGCCTCCGGCAGGGCTTAGCCTCCCGGCGGGTTTTGCCCTAAGCGGTCCAGCTCTTGCCTCCGGCAGGGCTTAGCCTCCCGGCGGGTTTTGCCCTAAGCGGTCCAGCTCTTGCCTCCGGCAGGGCTGCGCCTAGCGGCGCGGCTCCATTTGCAAGAGAACATTTTGCGCCTCCGGCGCGCGGCGACAAAACATCCTTTTCATTCAATCGGTTTCGCCTCCGGCGACCCAAGGGGCCCAAGCGCTGGCCCCTTGGGGAACCCAGCGCTTTTGTTCTATTTTCCCCAGATCTGGGCCGCCGCTCACCCGTGACGCAGCGCGCGGGGCGCGCCG
>CAMDBH010000102.1 GCA_945889325.1 Klebsiella pneumoniae | reverse complement strand
GCTTGTGCGCAAAGGTGCATTGGTAGCGCGGGCCGTCCAAATCGGCCTCACCGACGCCGGCGCGGATATACGGCGGCAGCGGCACATGTCCTACAGTATCAAGCAATTGCGCCAGATCCGCCGCGCCATGCAAGTCGATCGTCGCCGTGCCCTGCTCGCCGAGCGCCACGACTTCGGCCGACATCCGCTGACCCAAATCGATCACTTGGCCGACGTTAAGGCCTTTTGAGGTTTTGAAGATCACCGGTTGCGCACGCAGATTGGCATTATCTTGAGCAAATGGCCGCGTCAGCAACAGTTCCACCGCGCCGCCCGTGTGCTTGCGCCCGATCAGCCGCGCCCGCACAACTTGGGTATCGTTGACAACGAGCAAGGCATTTTTTGGTAAAATATGTGGTATATCATAGACATGCGCATCGCTCACCTGTCCATCAACGCGGTTCAGGCGCAACAGCCGACTGGCATGGCGCGGTTCAACGGGCAGTTGCGCGATCAACTCGGGCGGCAGGACAAAGTCGTAATCCGCCAGATCAAAGGACAGTTCGCTCATAAGCCTTGGATCCAATGGAATCTCTCCAAGGTCGTGCTGCCGTACCGTCGCTTGAATACCCGCTGCCAAGCAGGGCCGAGCAGCGCGTCATCCACGCCATAGTGTGATTCCACAATCACTTCTGCCGCTGGAGCCAAAAGATCGCCAGCGTGCAAAAACTGAAGAACCGGTGCGTAAAGTTCACTGACGTAGGGCGGATCGAAATAAATCAGTTCAAATTTCTCCTTGCGCTGCCGCAATTGCTCAAGCGCCGTCAGCACATCCAACGCCAACAGTTCCACTTTGTCTTTTTGACGTGTATGCGCGATGTTATGAACCAGCAGCTCCAAAGCCGCCGCGTCATTTTCAACGACCACCGCACGCGCACAGCCGCGCGAAATGAATTCCAAGGCCACCGCGCCGGTGCCGGCGCACAAATCGAGCACGCGCTCACCCTCGAAAAAGCCGCCCAGCATCGACATAATCGCGCCGCGCAGTAAATCCGAGGTCGGTCGCACCGCGCGGCCAGCGGGCACCTGCAGTTTCATGCCCTTGCAATGTCCAGCGATAATCCGCATGTTCTACCTTGGAGGTCGTGCCTGTGTGGAATCATTCGCTCAGCTTGCTGGCGCGCGCACGGCAGCGTGCCACGCTCGCGGCGCTTGTGCCAGTGCTCGCTTTGGCGTGCAACCGGCAGGCGCCTGCGCCGCCCGTGGCGCCGTGGTCGCCGCGTGCCGAACAGCGCGCCCGCCACCGCGTGCGTCAAGCGGCTGTAACAATAAGATTTTCCAACGGCAGTCTGCAGCCCGGCGCCGCCGAATCCGCAACCGACCGCTTGCAAGTGGCCGCCGTCTTTGGCGATATTGACCGCCGCGACATGGGCGTATTTGCCGGTTTGGTCGGACAAACGCCACAAGAGATCATTCCTGCACTGGATTCCTGCGTTCGCCAGGCGAGATTGTACCACCAGTTGGGCGATGTGCCGGCCTCGCCGCCAGCGGCCTACATGCAGCTTCTGGACGTGGGCAACGTGCAACTTCATGCAGCTGCAAATGAATTGCCGTTGCGGGTGCGCATGGTCCCAAGCTTGTTCGACGCGGTGCGCGGTGTGCGTTACGACGCCGACTTGGATATGGGCCGTCCATGGCTAGCGGCTGGATCGCTGCACGTGACGGCAACCGGTGGCGACGGCGTGGCCGCTTTTGACGCCGAGGTGCCGGTGCCGCGGCCGGTGCGCTTGACCCATGTCGGTCGCGAAGTTGTGCGCAATGGCCGCGTTCAAGGGCCTCAAGTGCTTTCCGATTTGTCGCTGCGCTGGGGGTCGGTCGACGGCACGGCTGAACTGGAACTGCAACTGGGCACCGAGCAGGTCGGCGCGCTCGGCTGGTTGCGCTGTCGGGTGCGCGACGACGGCGAATTCGTCATTCCAGCTGCATTTATTGAGCAATTGCCGACTCGGTCGCCGTCGGTGACCTGGTTGGCGCTGCTGGCGCGAACCCGGCGGGCCGCCGTGCCCGGCTTTGAGGACAAGCCGCTGCGCCTGGAGGTAACCGACAGCGCCTATGTGCAATAGTTATAGCGCTTTCGTGCGACAGCGCAGCAAGACCTACTTCTTACCAAACAGGCGTTCAAGCAATGTTAGCGGTTTTTCGAGCGTGATCTTTTTGTTCGAACTGCTCGACGCCCGCGCTGCGGAGCCCTCTGGAATCGCGGTTTTGCTCGGTTTTTTGGTTGCAGCCAGCATATCTTCGATCTCGGCACCACTGGCGCGGCGCTTGTCCAGTAAGCGTTTTTCCCGCGCCGCCTCAATGTTATTCGGCTGAATTTCCAGACACTTCGCCAGCAATGGGCCCATATGCCTTTGCTCGCCGTGCAACTTGTGCCAACAAGCAAGGTAATAACTCGCTTGGGCCTCGGACGCCGTCTTGGCCCCAAGTCCGCAAGCTTCAACCCACAGCGTGCGCGGCTTTTCAATTCGCTCTTTTTCGGGGTTGGCGTTGTTGTTGAACATGGCCCATCCCAGCGCGACCTTGCAATCTGCCAGTTCTTTTCCTTCCAGCACCAAGGCAGCCGCTTCCAAGGCCTCTTGCGCACCGATGAAATCACGCCGCGTGATCTGCTGTTTGCCGCGGTGGACATAAATCCGAGCGACTTCAGCGTTAGGCGGCGGATCTAAGGTCCTTTTTGCGGTCACGCCGGTCTCTGTCTGCTCCTTTTCGGCGGCTTTGTTGGCCATGCCGGTCAGATAATTCTGGCGCTTTTCCGCGTCGCCCAGCGATGCATGGGCCTGAGTAATCAACTGAAACGCCCGACTCGCCTGTTGGCGAAGTTCCGGTTTGGCCATAAAATAAGGCAAATCCGGGTGCACGACTTTGGCGAGGCGAAAATATTGATCGCGCACTTCGGCATTGGTCGCACTGCGCGGCAATTGCAGCAGAGCAAAATGATCTGCACCACTGTCGGCGGCGGCAAGAATGGCTTTCATCGATTCGATGGGATCAGTCGGTGCAACGAGTGCCATGGTTTGCTCTTTCAGTTGATCTGCGGCGGTAAGAGGGCTTTTCGGTTGCGGCGGGGCGCACAGATGTTGCGGCAACTTCGTAACAGAGGGCGGGGCAGATAGCAGGCGGGCCGGCTGGGCCAGCGTGGGGCCGCAGCCATCGGCCGTTGGATATAGTCCACCTTTGCAACCGGCGCAATCGCAAAAATGCCAGCCTAAGGAACAAAGGGCTTTTCGGCGATTTCGCCGCCATGGCTCGGCGCGCTAGCCGCGGCACGGCGTCTCGCGCGCTCGGCGATTCTGCGCTACGCTGCCGCCTTTGCGCCGCTTGGCCGTCATTGAGCAACTTGAGCACTACGACCGCACATTACCACATTGTCATCATCGGCACTGACTTGGCAGGCCTGATTTACGGCGCCCTATGCGCCAAAAAAGGCTATAGAGTTCGGGTGATCGGCCATGGCAGCCAAGGCGCACTGTACGAACACGCCGGTTACACCATGGGCCGGCGATTGGACATGCCGCACGGCCTGACCAGCCCGCCGGTGCGCCGGGTCTTTGAGGAACTGAGTTTAGGTCTGGAACTGCGCAACTTGCCTAAGGCTTTGGACCCGGGCTTTCAAGTGGTGCTGCCGAAGGCGCGCATCAATGTCACGACCAACCAACGGCTGTTTGACCGCGAATTGCGCCGCGAATTTCCCGGCTGTGAGGAACAAATCGCCTCTTTTTTTCGCCGCGTGGCGGAAGTTAATGACCCCATTGAGGAAGTGCTCAAGCTGCGGCCCAATCTGCCGCCGTCGGGGATGGTGGAAAATTTCCGTTTTCGCAGCATGGTCAAGCGCTTTCCGTTTCTAGACGATGAATGGGCGCTAGAAGATCCGCTGGCGATTTTTCCGCATGCGCATCCGTTTCGGGCGTTTGTCAATGCGCCTTTTCGCTTTACTTCTGGTATGTTGCCGGCGCGGGCCTATCCTGCGACGTTCGTGCGGGCGATCACCGAACTGTTCAAAGGCACCAGCCATTTTGAACACGGGCCCAACGCCCTGCGCAACCTGTTTGTCAGCCTGATCGCCGGGGCGGGCGACGTCAATCCTCGCGAACATGCAGCGCAAATTGAAATCAAGCGCGGCAAAGCGACGGCCGTCATCTTGCGCGATCGCCGCCAAGTCATCGGCTGCGACATGCTGGTGTGCAACACCGATCCCAAACGGTTTTTCCATTTGATCGCCCAAGAACAGCAAAATGAGCAATACCACCATATCATTCATACTTTGCAGCCAGTTTACTACACATTTGTCGGCAATTTTGTCGTGCGCGCCCGCGCGATGCCTGAAGCGCTAGGCCGCCACGTCTTTGCCGTGGGCGATTTGGATCAGACGCTGGAAGAAGATAATTTAATTCACGTTGTTCGCGACATCGATGCCAGCAGCGCCACCGACGATCGCGAGGTCCGCGTACTCTCGGCCGCGATGCGCGTGCCGATCAACGCGGTCGGCGGTGGCGTGCATACGGCTAAGGAATTGCTGGATAAAATGCAAAGGCGGCTGGAAGACCTGATTCCATTTCTCAGCGATCATCTGCTGCTGCGCCACACGCCGTGGATCAAATCGGCCGAAGAAGGTGGTGGCGACGACATCGATCCGCTCGAGTTGCAACCGGCCTACGGCGAGGCGATCGCGCACACGCTTGGCACAAGTCCGATCGCTACGGTCTCGGGCTATAAGAACATTTTGCTCGGCGGCGATGCCTCTTTTTGCGGCTTGGGCCAAGACGGACCGTACGTGGCAGCGCTGAATTTGTTTGAACATACCGCCGAGCGCGTGTCGCTCAAAAGCGGTTTTTGATCTGCCTTGGGCGATCATCAAAAGGAAACGATCATGCGCTTCAGCCTCAGTGTGCCGCTGTCGCTCGTGCTGGTGTGTGCGCTTGCCCCCGCACAGGCCAACGCCCAGCCCGCGGATGTGCGCACTTTGCGTTGCACTTACGAGGGTTGCGTCAAAATCGCTTTGGAACGTTCGCCGCTGATCAGGGCTGCGGGCAAAAGTCTGGAACTGTATGAGCAGTACTTACGGGAAGCAAAAGCGATTTCATTACCCACCTTTAGTGCGACAAGTCTGGTGTCGATCCTGCCGAGGCAATTGCAGCCTACGCTGGACGCGGACGGCAAGGTGCTCGATCCGCACGACGGATCGCATTTCTTGAACGATTACAATTGGAAAGACATCGGGCCGTTGCTAGTTGGTGAAGTGACTGTAACGCAACCGCTTTATACGTTCGGAAAGATTTCAACATTGCGGCGCATGGCCAATCGCGGTCTGGAAATAGGTGCAGCGACTGGCAAAATCGCCCGCGATGAGATGCGCTACCAAATCGCCCGCGCCTGGTGGGCGCTGGTGATGATCGGCGACATGGGCGAGATGATGCGCAGCGGGACCAAACTTTATCAGGAAGAGCTGGAAAAGCTGGAGAAATTGCGCGATTCAAACGACGACAAGTTCAACCAGAATGATCTGCTCAAGGCGCAACTTTTTGGCGCTGATATTGAAGATAAGGTGCGCACAGTCGAGCGGTTGCGCATGCAGGCCCACGATGGGCTGCGGCTGGCGCTGGATCAACCTGAGGATGTGGCGATCGTGCCGGAGATCGATCAGCTCAAACCGATTCAATTTCAGATCCTTCCCGTACAAGCCTATGAAACTGTTGCGCTTGCTAATACGCCCAAACTGCTGGCCTTGCGCGCTGGGGTGGCGGCGAAACTGGAACAGCTGGAACTGGCGCACAACAATTTGTACCCTGATATCGCGCTTGTAGGGCGTCTTGCAGGCGTCTACGCGCCGACGCGCAACATCCAAACCGACTCTGTCGCCAGCAACCCGAACAATTCAACGGTCAGCGGCGGCGGCATCGCAATCCGCTGGAATTTAGACATTTTTCGAGGCATGGCCCGTGTCGGCCAAGCGCAGGTGGAAGCGGACCAAGCCGTGCAGTATGAAAAAGGCGAGCGGGAGCGGACGCGCATGGAAGTGCGGCAATTTTATCGAGAAATGGTCGATGCCAAGGCCATGGTGCCGGTCAAGGAACGCGCCCGCAAGTGGGCGCAGGGCTGGCTGAATTCGGCGTCGCAAATGTATGAAGATGGCTTTGAAGAATTTCCCGAAGTCCTGCGGGCGATGGAAGCATTTTATCGCAATAAGATCGCACATTTGGAAGCAATTTACAATTACAATGTCGCCGTCGCTGCGCTGTCGCGGGCCACTGGGATGGACATTTCAAACGTAGAAAGTGTGCAGTTGCCCACGGTTGCGACGCAATTGACCGAATGATAGCCACGCTGAATGTAGTGGCGGCGTCAAGCGTTGTAGGTGCAGCGGTGGCGCGATGCGACTGCGGAGGAATCTATGCAGACGATCACACAATTTCAATTGCGCAATGCGATGTTGGCCATGATGGCTCTGGCGCTTTACGCCGAGCCGACCTTGGCCGCCGGTGCCAAAGCGAGTCCAGCAAAGGTTGCGCCCAAGCCCACCGAAAAACCGTCGGTGAATCAGGCACCTGTGGCGGCGCTCGGCGATCCGCAGAAATTTGTCGAAGGCTTGTACACCCGCCTCAATGAGCTGAGCAAAGCCACTGAAACACTGGAACAATTGCACGCAAAAATCAGCGGCGAACTCAACGGCGTGGTCGACTATCCAGAAATGGCCAAACTCACGTTGGGTGAAGCGAAATGGACCGAGATCAACGACGAACAGAAGGCCACCTTTACCGATTTGCTCAAACGGATGGTCAACAACACGTACGTGCGCAAGTTCAAGCCCGGACAAGCGATTACCATTACTTACGGCGGTACGCGCAAACTGGATGGGGCCAAGGTTGAAGTGCAATCGACGATTGCCGTTGGCAAATCCAGCGCGGACGTCCACTACAAAATGCAGCCGATTGTAGGCAGGTGGATGGTCTACGACATCTTGGTCGACGAAGCCAGTCAAGTGGTGACCTACCGAAATTCATTCAAGAAAATCCTCGACCGCGAAGGCTGGGGCGGCCTCATGTCGCGGATGAAAAAAGCCGCCGACAAGAAAATCAGCTGATTACCGCCAAAATTGTGACAAGTTCGGCAATTCAGCGTCCAATGCGGCTGCGTTGCCGTTGCGCGAGGATGTTGAATTGTTGCAAGTTCCGTTGAAACGTCGCCGGCCACAGGCGTTTGCCGCGCAGCTGGTTTTGCTCTGCGCGCCGCTGTTGGTCGGCTTTGGGCCCTTTCGTCCTGCGGGCTTAGGCGCAGCGTCGCTGGGCATGGCCGACGCGGTCATGGCCTGTGGCAGCGGCGTGCCAGCGCTTTACGCCAATCCATCCGGTTTGGCCCAAGTGCCAAGGCACACATTTGACGGCGGTTTTGTGCGCAATCCGCTGGCGGGCGCGTCGTCGCTGCACGTGGGTTCGGTCGATGCAACGTCATCGTGGGGACTTTCCGGTGGCATTGGCTATAGTTACGACGTCAATTGGGGCTTGGGCGCGCCAATGCGTCAGGCCCACGACGTGCGCATGGGCTTGGCCGCCAGCCTCGACAGCGAGGCGGGCCGGATCTTGCTCGGCGCTTCATCGCGCTACATGAATGCCGACTTGCTCGGCGTCAACGCGCGCAATGTCAGCGGCTGGACAACCGATTTTGGCGTCACAGTCGCAACGGGCGGCTTGCGCTTTGGGGCCGTGTTGTACAATGGCTTGCGCGTTTCAGGGCTGGAAGAGGAAACGGCGGTCGCGCCGCGCCGCGTCGGTGTGGCGGCGGGTTATGCTGGCGAGCACGCGATCGCTGAAGCCAACGGCACTTGGGGCTTGGACAGCGGCAGCGGTGCCGTGTATCGCGCCGGATTTGGCTATCAATTGGGTGAGGACGGCCTGCAATTGCGATCTGGCTATGCCTATGATCATGCACAAGAATTGCTGGTTGGTAAACACTTGCTCAGTGCTGGGTTGAGTTGGCGCACATCGCGCGTATCGGTGGATGTTTCGGGCGCGGTTAATTTGGCGCAAAGTCAGGAATGGCTTTTAGGGCTGGGGGTTACGATTGTGGTGCCTTATGATTTGAATTGAGCGCTACGCTGGGCGTCTTGCCCTGCGGTCAGTTGGCTTTTTGCGCTGCGCGCGGCTTTGGCCCTGCGGGCGGCGGCGCTAGCGCGCGTAACCCCCTGATTTGGGTAGGGGCGGGTCGCCGTGCCCGCCCGCGGCAACTTCAGTTGCCGTCATCTTGCGCTGCGCGCGGCGTCCTCGCAGCGTTTACCCCCATAGGCGCTAACTTAAGAAAATGTGGTCAGAGCAGCCGCAATTGCCGTTTCGAAATGCCTGTGGCTTAAGTAATTTCATTTATGGCGTAATTACAGATGGTTCGGCGTGGGAACAAGATTCCCCCGCTACCGGTCAAGAAGTCCCTTCGGGACTAATTTAAATAATAATTCATGGAGTTGCCCCTAAACCTTCGTGGCGCGCCCCGAAAACGCTGGTCAATTCAACCACAAACTTCGCGCCTAGTCCGGAGTGAAACGGAGGACTTCTTGACCGGTAGCGCGGCGATCTTGT
>CAMDBH010000101.1 GCA_945889325.1 Klebsiella pneumoniae | reverse complement strand
TGATCACGGAAATTCAGCCCAATCCCAACGCGGTCGACGATCAGAACGGCGAGTGGCTGGAAGTCTACAACCCGACCAATAAGCCGATCGACATGACGTGTTGGAAAATCGGCAAGGGCAATTTCCCCGCGGGTGAAATTCACGTGATTCAGCCCAGTTGTGGCAATGGGCGCACCGAGCAATTGGAAAAATGCGACGACGGCAACGTATTGGCGGGCGACGGTTGCGGCGCGACCTGCGACGTCGAAGGCACCTGCAAGGCCTTGTTATTGGATGGCAAAACGGCCTATGCCCAAGTGACTCCGGCCCAAGGTAAGACTTTGCCGTTTGGCAAATGGCTGACGCTGCACGGCTGGTTCATGCTGGACGAATTGTACGGCACCGGCAGCTGCAGCACCGCCAACGGCCCCGTGCCGTGTGCGGATTTGTTCGCCTACGGCACCATCGGCGACAAGAAATATGCTGTCGGTGTTCGCGTACAAGACGGTAAATTCTATGCAGTATTTGGCACGTCCATGTTTGAAATGGGCCCAGCTGTCATCGGCAAATGGACCCACGTCGGCGTGCAATACGATCGCGGTAAGTTCCGCGGCTATCTCAACGGCAAAAAGGTCGCCAGCGCCACCATCGGCAACTATCCGCTGCCCGGTTCTTACGCCGACACGGTGATTTTGGGCGGTATTCAAGACAGCGCCAGTGGCTTGATTTTGCATCCGTTTAAGGGTCGTTTGTCGAGCTTCCAAGCTTCGGGCACGCTGGCCGCAACGCTGTGGAGTTCCTTTGGGCCGCAAATCAAATGGGGCGGCCTCAATGTGGTGCAAAAAGGTGACTTGATCTCCTTGGCGCTGGACGATGTTGCAGTTATTTTGGCGGAAACTTCCGGCAACAACCACATTGCCGGTGTCAATGGCGGCAAGTGGGCCTCACCTGCTGGTGGCAACTCAAGCGGCCCGTATTGCAAACCGGTCAATGCGTTGTTGCCTGAAACTACACCGCTAACGCCTGGCACCGACACCTACGTGATCGCACCCGGCCAGTACGCGACGATCATCCGTGCCAGCGATCGAACCAAGAACAATAACTTGGATTCGTTCTATGCTTGGGGCGACAATTTTGCCAACGGTTACTATCTGTTGTCCAACAGCGGCGATTCAGTGGCCTTGATCAATGCCGACAATTCCTTAGATGCCAAAGGCATGTGCATTTCGACGAACGGCAAGCTCATTGATGTTGTCGCGTACGACGTCAACAACATGCCATTTGGCAACGGCGTATCGATGATGCTCAAAGACGGCTGCTTCGACCCCAAACTCAACGACAAAGCGGAGTGTTGGATGTCCGCCAATTGCGGTTATGGCGTTATTCCATGGGGTTGGTTCAGCATTCCGAAGCCGATCTACGTCAGTTGTGTGCCGGGCGACAAGAAATGCCAATTCGGCGAAGCCTGCACCGACCTGCTGGATTATGACAAGAAGTGCTACACGCTCGACCAAGGCACGCCTGGCGCCGCGAACGTTTGTCCTTAACATTTACTGCAGACGCTTGGCGCCGTTGCCCCGCATGATTTTTGCTGACAGGTTGCGGCGGTCCGCGTAGAATCAGCCCATGAGTGATTTGCGATCTCCCTTTGTTCGGCCGCAACACGCCGTCTTGTTGTACTCCGATGCGCCGTGGCTGGGCGAATTGGAACAAGCGCTGCGCGATCAGCATTTTACCGTAGAGCGCGCGCCCGCCGATACGCTGGCGTTTGCCGCGTTTGTGTCGGGTGCCTCGGCCGTGGTTTTCGCGCCGGATATCAACGCGGATGTCGCGCAAGTCTGGCTATCGATTTGCGACCGCGCGGCCAAAGTCCTGCCGACCACCATCATCTGGCTGCCGGAAAGCCGCGCCGAGGAGGCCGAGCCATGGCTGGCCGCCGGCTTTGACGACGTGCTGATCGGCGAGCCGCCTGCGGCGTACGCGGCCAAGCGCATCGCCGCGCGCGCGCGCAGTCGGGCGGCGCGTTATTCGCTGTCGTCCGTCGACACGTTGACCGGCTTGCCGACGCATCAGGTGTTTTTTTCGCGGATTGATCCAACCATTCGCTTGTCTTCTCGGGCAGCTATGCCGATGGCCGTCGCCGTGGTCGACATGGATGGCTTTGTCGCGCTGGAGCGGGCCCGCGGGCGAGCAGTGGCGCGCCAATTGCTTTTGAACGTGGCGCAGCACTTTTACGGCGCCTTGCGCCGCTCCGATACGATCGCGAGGTTGGGCGACGACCGCTTTGGTCTGATCTTGCACCACATTACCGCATTTGAAGCCCGTCGGCTTTTGTACAAGTTGTGGCGATCGCTGACGCTGGCCCCGGAAACGCTGCAGCAAATTGGCCTCGATCACCAGCGCGTCACGTTCACGGCCGGCGTCGCGGTGTTTCCGGGCGATTCAAGCGACGGCCAAGAATTGTACACCCGCGCCGAAATTGCGCTGGATGTTGCCCGCGCCACAGGTCATCGACGTGTGCTTTTATATTCAGAGACTTGTGGCGACTCCGGTGCAGACACCCACAGCACGGATTTGCGCTACCACCGCGTACAATCCAGCGGTCGCGACGAACCGGAATAGGCTGCCGCCACCAAACACAATGAAATTGGTCCACTTGGTCGGTGCGCGTCACCAATTGTGGAGGCCGGCCCGCTGCGTGATCGCGGTGACGCGCGCACGATGGCCCGCACAATCGCCTAAAACTATTGCCTTTCTTCCAGCGCTGAGGAAACACGCCCACCCCGACACGTGGCAGCGCAAAAAATTCCGCTCGGGGACTGGACTTGAGGCAGCGTTTCGGCCATAACGCGACGCGTCGGCGCAGGTGCGCCAACAGCAACGCAGTTGCTGAGCGAATTTGTGGACCTTTTCGGTCCGCTAATTCGTTTCTGAAAAACGCCCTTTGGGCGTTTCAGGTGAGGGGACCGCCGCGCGGCCCCCTTCGAAATCCGAGCGGATTTCTCACCCCCAGCGGCCGGCCTTGCCGGCGCAGGCATCTTTGGCAGTCGTTAGGTCAGTGATCAACAAATGCACACTGATCACAAACCCATAGCAAATCCTCGGTGAACATGACCGAACATCGAGTTGAACAGCAGCAACAACTGGCGGAGTATGCTTCCACTATGAATTTGCACGCTTTATCTGTAAAACGTTGCCTGGCGCTGCTCGCTGTGGTGTTGGGCCTGGCCCTGTCGCTAACGGCATGTGACTACACGGATTACACCGTTCCGACCTACAACAAGGGCTACAAGCCGATCCAGCCGATTTCTTTTTCGCACAAGCTGCACGCTGGCGAATTGCAAATGGACTGCAAATACTGCCACTTTGGCGCCGAAAAGAGCCAAAATGGCAGCATTCCGCCGCTCAACGTGTGCATGAACTGCCACAAGACGATTAAGACCGATTCGGCGCCGATCAAGAAGCTGACCGAAGCCTACAATGCCGGCCAGTCGATTCCGTGGGTCAAGGTACATAACCTGCCGGATTTTGTGTATTTTCCCCATAGTCGTCACGTCAACAAGGGTGTGGCCTGTCAGACGTGTCACGGCCCAGTGGAAACGATGGCAGAGGTCAAACAATTCAGCAGTTTGGCGATGGGCTGGTGCGTCAATTGCCACCGCGATTACACCAAGAATCCGCCGGCCGACTTGGCGGGCAAAAATATCCATGCCACCACGGATTGCACGACGTGCCACCACTAGGCGGACGCGGCAAATTCACGTTACTGAAATTTGAAGCCATTTTGCAAGTTTGGGAGGTCTAATGATGGACCGCAATCGCGATGAGAGCCAGCACAATCCGCAACAAGAAAGCCATGACAATCTGGCTGTTATGCCAGAACGTCGGCATTTTGTCAGCGTGGAAGAATTGACCGGCGCAGGCGACCTGGAGGAAGCCCGCGTTTATGAAATCGGCAAGCCGCCCGTCGCCGGCGACGGCGCCGAAGTCGAACGCCGCGATTTTATGAAGCTAATTGGCGCGACCTTTGCGGTGACCGCCGCGACGGCTTGCGGCAAATATCCAGAACGCTATGCGCTGCCTTACACCGACAAACCCCTTGAAATAACGCCGGGTTTGGCCTCGCACTACGCGACGACCTGCCGCGGCTGCGACGCCGGTTGCGGCGTTTTGGTCAAAAGCCGTGAAGGTCGCCCGATCAAATTTGAAGGCAATGCCGAGCACCCGCTGAACATGGGCGGCGTTTGCGCCGTCGGTCAGGCATCGGTGCTGGACGTGTACGACGGCGACCGCCTGCGCGGGCCCAAAAGCGGCGGCAAAGCCACGGATTGGAAGGCGCTCAACGCTGACGTCGCCAAAGCGCTTGAGGCCTACAAAGGCGACGGAAGCAAGTTGGCCATTGTGTCCAAGCCGGTCAACGGCCCGGCGTCCAAACAGGTCTATGCCAATTTTGCCAAACAATTTCCGGGCGCTCGCCATGTGGTGTTGCAAGATTCCGCGACGGCCGCGCTGACCGCGGCGCATCAATTGGCGTTCGGTTCGGCGATTTTGCCGGGTTACGATTTTGCCAACGCCAAGCTCGTTATCAGCCTCGGCGCGGATTTTCTCGGCACTTGGCTGCAACCCGTTGCTTTTGCAAAAGCTTGGTCCAAGAACCGCAAGATCAGCGCCGAACAAAAAACCATGTCCAAACACATCCAAGTGGAAACAAGGATGTCGCTGAGCGGGTCCAATGCCGACGAGCGCATTCAAATACTGCCATCGGAAATGCGCGCGATTGCGATGGGTTTGGCCGAACGCATCGCGAAAAAAGTCGGTATGCCCCTGACCTTGCCGCCCACGACCACCGACAAGGGCGCTCTGCTGGACAAGTGGGCGGAAATGCTGGCGGGTTTGCGGCATGAAGGCTTGGTCCTGAGCGATTCCAGCGATTTGGCCGTGCAGTCGGCATGCTTGGCGATCAACTGGGCTTTGGGCAATTACGGCGGGACCGTTGATCTCATTTCACATTACGGCGCGATGCCCAATGGTCAGGCTGAAGTCGATAAAGTCATTGACGATCTAAAGTCAGGCGCTGTGAGCGGCGTCATTTTGGTCGACGTCAACCCGGCCTACGACAGCCCGCGCGCCGCGGATTGGAGCGAAGGCCTGAAAAAAACAGGCTTTAGTCTGGCTCTGGCCCAACGCGACGATGAGACGGCGCAGTTGTGCAAGCACACGGCTGCAATCAGCCACTTCTTGGAAAGCTGGGGCGACGCTGAAGCCATGCGCGGCACGGTCGCCGTGCAACAGCCGCTGGTCAATGCGATTTTTGACACCAAAGGCGCGTACGATTTGTTGCTGTCGTGGACGGCCGACAACAAACACGCTGGGATGTACGAGTTCACCCAAGCGCATTGGCAAGCCGCCGTGCTGCCGCGTGCGCACAAAAGTCCGGATTTCCAAAGCTTTTGGGATAGCACGGTCCGCGACGGCTTTGCTCTGATCAAACGCGGCACGGTAAAAACCGCCGATGCCGATGGGCAACCGACGTTTTTCGCGGGTGGACCTGCAGATGCGCCGCCGCCCAACCCAACTGCGGGATTGCCGGCCGAAGTTTCCGCCGTGACCGCGCCAGAAGCACCGACTGCGGTCGCCCTGCCCTCGACACCTACGCCGACCGCTGCCAGCGTTGCGTTGGACGGCGATCCGCCCTTTAACGGCCCCAACATGGCCAAGGGCTTCATCGGCGCGGCAGCTGGACCCGTCAAACCTGCGGGCGCTGGCGCTTACGAACTGGTTTTGTACCAGAAAGTCGGCATCCGCGACGGCAGCCACGGCAACAATCCGTTGCTGCATGAATTGCCCGATCCGATAAGCAAAGCCACTTGGGGCAACTATGTTTGCATCGCCCCCAAAACCGCCGCCAAAATGGGCGTGGGCAGCAGCGATGTTGTCGCCGTCAAAGCCGGTGCAGTCACAGTAGAATTGCCGGTGGTGCTCTCGCCCGGTATGCACGAGGGCGCGGTCGCGATCGCGCTCGGCTACGGGCGCAAAGCGGCTGGCCGTATCGGCAACGATATCGGCGTGCATGTGGGTGGATTTGCTGCATTGGGCAGCGCGGTCCTTGTCGACGTCAGCGTCACGGGCAAAAAAGATCCGGTGGCGTTCAGCCAAACGCACCACAGCTACGAGCACCGCGATGCCGTGCGCGAAACTAGTCTTGAGCATTGGCTAAAAGAGTCCGATGCCGGCAATGAAGCCCTGCCGACGTCATTGCAAGACAAAGTTCTGGGCAAGCGCTACACGCGCAGCCTATGGGATCGCCACCAGTATTTGGGTCACAAATGGGGCATGGCGATCGATATGAACGCCTGCAACGGCTGCGGCGCTTGCATCATCGCTTGCAATGTCGAAAACAACGTGCCGGTCGTCGGCAAGCGCGAAGTGCTGGTGCGCCGCGAAATGCATTGGATGCGCATCGACCGCTACTTTAGTGAAGCCAAAGCGGTCAAAGGCTATGACTGGGATGCCACCGAGCCCGATTTGCTTGCATTGGCGCAAAATCCGGAAGTCGTTCACATGCCAATGCTTTGCCAGCATTGCGACAACGCCCCGTGTGAAAATGTCTGCCCGGTGCTCGCGACCGTGCACACCAGTGAAGGCCTGAACGCGCAAGCGTACAACCGCTGCATCGGCACCCGCTATTGCGCCAACAACTGTCCGTATAAAGTCCGCCGTTTCAACTGGTTCAACTACCCGTCGGCGGAAATGGAAGGCAAGCTCGATGTCGATTTGGTCGCTTTAGCGCTCAATCCCGACGTGGTCAAACGCTCGCGCGGCGTGATGGAAAAATGCACGTTCTGCGTGCAACGCATCGCTGACGCCAAAGCGGAAGTCGTGCGCGGCGGCCGAGCAATGGGCGAACACGGCAAAATCCTCAAGGATGGCGAAGTGTTGACGGCCTGTCAGCAGAGCTGCCCGACCCAAGCGATCGCCTTTGGCGATTTGAACGATGAAGGCAGCGCAGTGCGCAAAATGTACAACGATCCGCGCAATTACTCGGCTTTGGGTGAAATCGGCACGCAGCCGGCTGTTACCTACATGACCAAGGTCCGCAATTCTACCCGCGCAGGCTCTGCGCCGACGGAGGGTTAACCCAATGTCTTCAGGAACTTCTGCATTGCGACAACCACTAGTCACCGGCAACGTGTCGATGGCGCAAATCTCCGACGACGTCTGCGCGCCCATGGAACGCAAACCATCCATGATGTGGTGGGGCGCTTTTTTGGTGGCCGCATCCGCACTTGGCATCGGGTTTACCGCGATCGGCTACCAGATCTACATGGGCATCGGCACTTGGGGTCTCAACAAGACCATCGGCTGGGGCTTTGACATCACCAACTTCGTTTTTTGGATCGGCATTGGCCACGCGGGCACGTTGATATCTGCGATTTTGTTCTTGTTCCGTCAAAAGTGGCGCACCGGTGTCAACCGTTCAGCAGAAGCCATGACGCTTTTTGCCGTCATGTGCGCAGCCCTTTTCCCGCTAATCCACATGGGCCGTCCGTGGTTTGGCGCGATTTGGTTCTTGCCCGTGCCCAACTTGCGCGGTCCGCTTTGGGTCAATTTCCGCAGCCCGTTGATTTGGGACTTCTTCGCGATTTCAACGTATTTCACCATTTCCGCGGTGTTTTGGTTCATCGGCCTGATTCCCGATCTCGCCACCGTGCGCGATCGCTGCACCGGTCGCATCCGCAAGACGATTTACAGCATCCTGTCGTTCGGCTGGTCCGGTTCCAACAAGCATTGGGTCAATTATGAGACGCAATACATGCTGTTGGCCGGTTTGTCGACGCCGCTGGTCCTTTCAGTGCACACCATCGTTTCTATGGACTTTGCGACATCTGTGATTCCAGGTTGGCATACCACGATTTTTCCACCGTATTTTGTTGCAGGTGCGATTTTCTCGGGCTTTGCCATGGTGCTGACTTTGTTGATCATCGCGCGCGAAGTGCTGCAAATGCAACACTTAATCACGATCGGGCACTTGGAAAACATGTGCAAGGTCATCGTCGCAACCGGTATGATGGTCGGCCTCGCTTACGCAACGGAATTCTTGATCGCTTGGTATTCGGGCAACAATTTTGAAGGCTTTACCTTCATCAACCGCGCCAAGGGCCCTTACGCATGGGCTTATTGGACCATGGTCAGTTGCAACGTCATTTCGCCGCAGGTGTTTTGGTTCAAAAAGATGCGCACCACGCCGTGGATCATCTTTGTGATGTCGATCGTGGTCAACATCGGTATGTGGTTTGAACGCTTTGTGATTATCGTCACTTCGCTGCACCGCGATTACTTGCCCAGCGCTTGGGCCATGTACACGCCTACTTACGTTGAATGTCTTGAATTAATGGGCACTTTTGGCCTGTTTTTCACGCTGTTCCTGCTGTTTACCCGCGTGCTGCCGGTCATCGCCATCGGCGAAGTCAAAGCTGTGTCGCGTTGGGCAAAACCGCATAAAGCACATGCGGTTGCTCATGATGAACCGCACGCTGCGCCTGCGATTGAAGCCGCTGAGGCTGTCTAGAAAGTTTTGAAATTGTGCAGTTAAAACCAAGTATCTGAAGCCATTTCAGGCGAGGTCGATCGACATGGATCACAAGCCCAATCCCCC
>CAMDBH010000100.1 GCA_945889325.1 Klebsiella pneumoniae | reverse complement strand
GGCCTGGAGGATACCGAAGCAAGACGTTAAATTTCAACCGGATCGGAAATCCACGGGAGAGATCTGTCTTGTGTTTAGGCTGCGCGCGCGGACGCGCAAGCGTCATCGGGCGCTCCGCGCTGGTGGGCCGAGAACGGATCAGGTCTGGGATCCTGCGGGCACGTGGACGGCGCATGGTTGGGCAGATTACCAAGGCGGCAACCATCCTTTCATGCAGCGTTTCAACGTGGACGGCACTTTTCAATGCGGTCCGTGAGAGCGTGTGAAAAAGCCTTTTCACCGCTCCCAACTGGGGTCTGTCCGGGGTTGCAGCCAAAGGAGTAGAGATGCTTAAGTTTAGTCCCTTTCCAACGTGGATGGCTGCAAGTCTATTGACTTTCACTGGCTGCGGGGCCGATGAAATTGTCCAATCCACTGTCGAACTCGACGGTGCCATTGCCGATGCGCAATCGCAGATGGACAACGTCCAAAGCGAAACCGCGTCCAGCGACCTTATCGGTGGCCAGTCTGACGGCGTCGGCGTTAGCGGGACAGAAACCCTTGATAGTACTCAAGATACGCCAGCAACCGGCGACACCGCAGGCGACGCAGCGCCCGCGCTGGAGGTGACCGCGCCCAAAGACGGTGAAACCGTTCAACTTGGCAAAATCGTCAGCGTCAAAGGCATAGCCAAAGATGATGTCGATCCGTCACCTATTCTAAAAATTACCGTCACTTCCGATAAAATGGCCGGCACGCTCGCGACCGCGATTGCCGCTGACGACGGCGCGTTTGCTGCCGATGTGGCAGGCCTGCCAGCTGGACCGCAGACGCTGACGGTGGAAGTGCGCGATCCCGCCGGCAACAAGACCCAGAAGCTCATCAAAATCTTGGTCAACAGTCCGCCGGGCGCGCCGAGCATCCAGATCACGCCAGCCGCGCCGATTGCCGGAGCGCAACTCAACGCGGAAATTGTGATGCCAGCCAACGACGTCGATCGAAAACCATCTGAAATCAAGTATGCCTACCTTTGGTCGAACAACGGCGTGGCGACGCAGTTCGGCGGAAATTCCGTGCCGGGCAATGTGCCAAAGAAAGGTCAGATTTGGCAAGTACAAGTCATTGCACAGGATCCTTTTGTATCGGGGGCGCCCGCGTTGGCGGCGGTCAAAATCGGCAACACCGCGCCCCTGGTCGCAGGCGTCAAAATCACGGCCACGCAACCGATCAACGGCACATTGACTTGCGCGCTGGACGCCACGGCCACCGACGCCGACGGCGATGCCCTGACCACGACCTATTCCTGGACAATCAATGGACTTTCGGCTGATGTGACCGCCGCCGCTTTTGATTTTTCCACGGGCAAAACGCCCGGCGGCTTGCTGCTGAAAGCGGGCGACAAGGTGCAATGCGGCGTCAGCGTCGGCGATGGCAGCGCAACGGCAACCGTCAGCAGCAATCAGTCGGTCCTCACTGGTTTTGATGTTTGCGCAAGCCCATTAAATCCTTGTGATTTATCGGCGGATTGCAGCAACACCGACACGATGGTGCCCACCTGCGCGTGCAAACCCGGCTTTGTCGGCGATGGCAAGACTTGCGGCGATATCGATGAATGTGCCGCAAATACAGCTGGATGTGCCGCAGACGCCGTGTGCGCCAATACGATCGGCGGGGCGACTTGCACGTGCAAGATCGGCTTCGGCGGTGACGGCAAAATATGCGAGGATATCGACGAATGCCTTGTAAATAAAGGCGGTTGCGACAGCAACGCCAACTGCTTCAACACCAAGGGCGGCAGTACTTGCACTTGCCACCCCGGCTTTAGCGGCGACGGCAAAACTTGCGAAGATATCAACGAATGCCTAGTGTTAAACGGCGGTTGCGACCTAAGCGCCACTTGCAGCAATCTGCCCGGTAGCTACGCCTGCGTTTGCAACTTTGGCTTTAGCGGCGATGGCAAAACCTGCAGTGACATCAACGAATGCGTTGTAAATAACGGTGGTTGTAGCGCGGACGGCCTGTGCAACAACAGCCCGGGCAGTTTCAGCTGTGCCTGCAAGCCCGGTTTCAGTGGCGACGGCAAAATTTGCAGCGACATCGACGAATGTATAGGCAATGCCGCGGGTTGCAGCGACAATGCCGTTTGCAGCAACAGCCCAGGCAGCTTCACCTGCACCTGCACGGTCGGCTTTGCGGGCGACGGCAAGACTTGCGCTGATATCAATGAATGTGCCGTAAACAACGGAGGTTGCAGCGGAAACGCTGGCTGTACCAACGTGCAGGGCAGTTTCACCTGCGCTTGCAAAGGCGGCTTTACAGGCGATGGCAAAACGTGCAGCGATATCAATGAATGTTTAACGAACAACGGTGGTTGTAGCGCGGACGCCACTTGCGGCAACACCCAAGGCAGCTTTTTTTGCACTTGCAATGCCGGTTTCATCGGCGACGGCAAGGCTTGCGGCGATGTCAACGAATGCCTTGTGAATAACGGCGGTTGCAGCCCAAACGCGCTATGTACCAATTCACCCGGCAGCTTCAGCTGCACTTGCAAAGCGGGCTTCAGCGGCGACGGCAAGACTTGCAGCGATGTCAACGAATGTCTAGTTGATAACGGAGGTTGTAACATCAACGCCACTTGCGCCAACACCCAAGGCAGCTTCACCTGCGCGTGCAAGAACGGCTTTAGCGGCGATGGCGTCAAGTGCACAGCGGTTGCCGGTTGCGCGGATTTGCTGCGAGAAGGGTTTACCAATGCGACAACATTTCCCAATATCGCTGGTTGTTCAGGTGGTTGGACGGTGCCCGGCGTCGACCCAGTGCTGGCCCCGAGTTGCAACCGCGGCGGCGGCGATGATGGGGCCAACGCGGTCGGGACTGCTTGCAATGTCACAGACTTGTGTCAAGTGGGCTTCCATGTTTGTCTGACTTCGGCTGAGGTCAAGGCCAAATCGTCCTCCGCCAGCTGTGTCGGCGCGACCGATCCCGGCGCGGGGCAATTGTTTTTCACGTCGCGCCAAAGCGGCCCCGGCAATTTGAGTTGCGTGGGCGGCGGCACCAACGACCTGTTTGGCTGCGGCAATTACGGCTTCGCGCCAGCGGCGGATTGCGCGCCACTCAATGTGTTTTCAGGCAATTTGTGCGGTGCGTTGGCCGCGCCGTGGGCGTGTGGCCTCGACGGTTTCACGGAGGCCAAGAATGTCACCAAGCCCGGCGCGACGCTCGGCGGCGTGCTCTGCTGTCGGGATTAGTTTTTGCGTTGCGCGCAGCGCAAAAGCCCCCCGAGCCCGGGCTAGGGCTTCCCCACCACGATCTGCCCGCGAAAATACGCCAGCGAATGCGGCTCAAAACTCGGCGTTTGACTGAGCAATTCAGCAATATTGAGCTGTGCACCAGTCTGCATCAAATTGGGTCCCACCAAATCGATATGCGTATCGAGCGGCACGCTGACCGCCCACGGCCCATCCACGCCCGCGAGCAGCCCAAGCGGCGGCAATCCCGGGCGGATCAGCCCAAGCGAATGGCCCATTTCATGCGCCGTAATCGACGCCAGCGCCAGCGTCCAAAGTTTGAGCACCAGTTGAAAAATCGTCGCCCGATCCTGCAAATCACCGGGCGGTAGCGACTTTGGATCCAGTGTTTCAGCCAACAGTTTGTCATCGCCCGGCAGACTGCCAAACGGCTTGCCGCCCAACGCCGGCATGTAGTCGCTCAGGAGCGCCAGACCTGCCGAATTGGTCAGCACGGCGCGCAACAGAGAAGTCGTAAAAATGCCGTGATCTTCAGCGGTATCGTCGTTGACCTGCTGATTGTTCCAATCGATGACCGCCTGACCGAACAACGTCCGCTTGCCGTTGATGAGCGGCGCTTCGCCGCCGATGGCCATTTGCGACCAGCCGAGCTTTGCCGCCGTCTCGGCGGTCGGCGCCCCAAGATCGCCAAGCCATGCCACCTCGATCTTGACACTGTTGGGCAATTGCGCCCCCGTTTGCTCGTCGAGAAAAAAGAACTGGCGCAGCAGCCACATGACCCGCTTTTTGACCAGCACTTTCATGGCTTTTTGCCAATTTTCATCGCCGCCCATCAGCCCCAGTTGCAGCATCGCCTCATCCAAGTCCGGCTTGCCGTTGGGTTTGTCAATCGTCTGCACTTGGATGGCGTCTTGCGCTGCCATTATCACTATTTGGCCCAAGTCGCGCTCCGGCAGCAACAGCCAGTGGTCGAACTTTGCAAAGGGATTGAGGTTCTTCGGCAGTTCACGCACGTGCAGCGGCTGCGCGGGCGACGGCACTTGCGCAACGATCGCGCGCAATTGGATAAATTCAACGCCGGTCAAGGGTTGTATGATGGTCGCCGCCCAATCGTGGCCGGTCGCGGTCGCGTTCCACGCCCCTTGGGGCTGCACGAGTTCAACCCCACTGCCATCGCTGGCCTGCGCCTGCAAAATGGGCGGCGTTTTAGGCACTTGGCCCGGCGGATGCGCGACATGGACTTGCACGCTCCAACCTGTCGGCGGCACCGCCCACGGCAGCTTGTCACCAAGCAAAGTCTGCGGAAAGTCGTTGATCCCCAACCAGATGGCCGTTGGGATCAGATCCGGACCGCTGGCCTGCTGATCGACCCCAGCGTCCACCGCGGTATCTGGTTGCCATGGCGTGTCGTCGGCCTGCGTGGCATCGCTTGCCAACAGCACATCCGCCTGAAACACTTGATCTTGTGGCGCATGACTGCACGCGCACAGCCCAACAAACAACAGCACAAAGGAAGTGAGTTTCACAAATGACCTTTGGTTTGCCGACGAGCCCACAGCAAGCGGCAAAGCAGGGTAGGGCCGGCAAAAAGATCTGTCAACCGCGCATTTGACAGGGCAAAACCATCGGCCTACGCTGGGCCAGCAAGGGCCAACGCAAACTGCGGCCCAGCTGTGCAGCGCTTGCAACGGCCGCAGCATCCGGAGGAACATCTGCCAAGAATTTCCCTAACGCTTCTGCTGCCCTACCTGCTGTTCGCTTCCGGCATGACCGGGCTGATTTATGAAGTCGTGTTGGGCCGCCTGCTCGCTCTGCACCTGGGGTCGTCGGGTGCGTCGCAAGCGGTTACTTTGGCTACGTTTCTTGGCGGGATGGCCGGCGGGGCGCTGCTGGCGGGTCGGGCGGGGCGGCGTCTGTTGCCGCGCCTGCAGCAACCGCTCATGGGCTACGTCGTGCTCGAAGCCGCAATCGGCCTGTGGATGCTCGCGTTTGTCCCGCTTGCCGACGTTTGCTTCGACCTGTTCTCGGCGCTCGCCGCAGGCCGCGATCCTGGTCAATTTGTCGTCATTGGTGGCAAATTGCTGGTTGCGGCATTTTTGGTCGCGCCGCTTGCGCTGGCGATGGGCGCCACGCTGCCCGCGTTGGCCTTCGCCGCCCAAAAACTGGATCCGGCGCACGGGGTAGCCCGTGTGTCGCGGTACTACGTTGTCAACGCCGCGGGTGCTGCGTTTGGCGCGGCGTTGGCGGGCTTTGTGCTCATCGACGGCTTTGGCCTTGAACTGCCACTAACGCTCGGTGCCGCCATCAATTTGTCGATCGCGGGCATCGCTTGGCGTGTCGGTCGCGGTGAGGCGGCGGCCGATGCAGCCGTCGCGGCAGACCAAGCCGAAGCAACTTCCGCAAACGCGGCCGGGATGCGCGCCTTGCTGGTGGCCGCAGCTACCACCGGCTTTGTGGCTTTGCTGTGTGAAATCGCTTGGACGCGTTTGAATGCCCTGCTCATCGGCGCCAGTGTCTACGCCTTTGCCGCCATGCTGGTCGCCGTCATTGCTGGCATCGCGTTGGGCAGCAGCATCGCCACACGGCTAATTTCCAACGGCAAATCGGCGCGCACGCTGTTGGTGCAGTCGCAGTTGCTGGCAGCCATGGGTACTTTGTTTCTGGTGCTGAGACTGGAACGGATGCCGCTGGAATTGCTAAATATTCACGTGCGCTTGGCGCCGCAGGCAGAGAATTATCCGGTGTGGATTGGCTTGGCGGAAGGCTATGCCATGCTGCATTTGTTGCCGAGCGCGGCGGCCCTTGGCGCCGCATTTCCTGCGCTTTTGGCTGCTGCGTCCGCCATCGGCGCGCGCACCGACCGCGCCACGGCGGCTTTGCTCGCCGCAAACACCTTGGGCAACCTGCTGGGCGCCTTGGGCGGCGGTTTTGTCGTCATGCCGCTTTTAGGACTGGATCGCACGCTGCTTTTGGGCGCAGGCTTGTCAGTGGCGGTGGCACTTGCTTTGGCTCCGCGGCCCATCAAACGCAATCAGGCGCTGGCGTTGGGTCTGACTGCGATGCTCAGCTTGGGTTTGATGGTCGTAAGGCCGGGCATGGACTCGCTGGACTGGGGCATGTACCGCAGCCCGCCGCGGCTTTTGGTAAGCATCGACAAGCGCGTGGCCATGAACCGCCAAAGCGTCACGCTATTTCGCCAAGACAGCAAGGATGCCACGATCGCCGTGCAACGCTATCCGGACGGCGATGTCCTATTCCGCACCAACGGCAAAGTGGACGGCTCGAACGGCAAAGATGCTGTCACCCAAGTGCTTTTAGGCCACGTCGGCTTTGTCCTGCAGCCCAACGCCCGCGAAGTCTTCATTGTCGGTTTGGGCACAGGGCAAACCGCCGCCGCGGTTGCCAGTCACCCCTCAACCCGCGTCACCGTGGCCGAAATGTCGCCCGCTGTGCTTGAAGTAGCCAAGATCTTTGGACCCTGGAACGCCAACGTGCTGCAGCGGGCCAACGTCCACATCATCGTAGCCGACGCGCGCGAAGCGTTGCGCGGGGTTGCAGCCGCGAGCCTCGATTTGGTGGTCTCCGAGCCATCCAACCCTTGGGTCATCGGCGTGGCGGACTTGTACACGGTCGAGCATTTCTCGCGCCTGCGCAAACATTTGCGGCCCCAAGGCGTGCTGGTGCAGTGGATTCACACCTATGAAATTGGCGATCGTCTACTGGCACAAATTCTGTGCACTTTTTCCAGTGTTTTTCCGCACTCCGCCGTTTTTCGCTTGGGTGATGGCGATTTGGCCCTGATCGGATCCTCGTCGCTGCTCGCCGTCGACGCGGTCGCGGTCAGCAAGATGCTCGAACTGCCTGAGATTCAGAAAGAACTTTCAAGCCACCGCGGGGTTGTCCTGCCAAAAACGCTAGACGATTGGCTGATCCTGCAATTGGCGGGTGAAACCACCGTGCACCAGGTCTGCCAATTGGACGAACCGTTACTTCAGGAACGTTTTCCGCGGCTTGAATACGATGCGCCGCGGGACTTTTTCGCCGACCAAACGGCCGCTGCGTTGGTGGCGGCTCTGGATACCCGCGTGGGCCCGGCGTCGGATACCTTGCTGGCGCAGGCGCTGGCCAAATCGCCGCTCACGCCGCTGCGACGGCAGAGATTGCGGCATTTTTTGCAAGCATTGGGCGCGGAAAACGAATTGCCCTTGCTTTGTGCCGTGTCGGAAGCGGAGAATCAGCCGGCTGATGCCGTTGTCGCGCTCGGTTTGCCGGACCCGGCTACGCAGACGGTCGCCCGCCGCGCTGAGGTGTGCGGATGGCTGCGCAAGAAAACGCCGTGGTTGCTGGAACATCCGCAGACCGAACTGGGGCCTACGCTCGACCGGCCGGAAATGTTGCGCTGGATTCGCGCTTGCGGGCGGAAAAGCCGCTAATATTTTGGTTTTGCGCTAGGCATTGGCCCGCTGGCTCGTGGATCTGGGAGGCACCCTGTTACATTGCTCGCCCAAGCGCCATCTAATCGACTTTGATTTAAGGCACCCGGTGGATCTACAGTAATCTTGTGCACATCGCCTGCATGGCGATGTCCCCACGCAAATTGAATGCCAACTAAAGCATTTTTTCACTTGCTTCTGCCTCCAGCAACATGATCAGCTTGTCCAATTTCTGTCGCAGGTGCAATGCACCTTGGTGCAACTCATTGCGTTGACTAACAGACAGGCTCTTGAGCTGATTGGCTTGAGTCGGCAACGATTTTCCGGCGCGAACGACCTTGAGCGCATGCTTGAGGCCTGCTGGCAAAGACGGTCGCCCCAACTTTTTGCCGTGCTTTGCATGCGCCTTTGCTTCTTCCAAAACCACCTGGCCAATTTGCCGCGAGGTCCAGTTCTCGCCGACGGCCCGGCCGGCCAACTTGCCGCGTTCCTGCAGATCGGCGACTGGTGCCAGCGCGACAAGTGCTGAAAAATCCATGCCGCCCTGCAAGTGCCCTGGCAATCCGCGCCAAACGATGTGGGCGCGCACGCAATCGCGCAAGACGGAAGGTTTCAAGCCCATTTCACTCAGCTGTTCGCGGTGTTGGCTAAGCAGCGCATCAAAGCCCGCTTCCTTGTTGCGCCGCGTGTCGCTGTACAGGGCGGCATCGCCATCAAAGTACGTTGTCAGCAAATAATCGCCGACTTTCAGATGGTGGTGCAGCAGGGAGCCGCGGGCGATTTTGTGCAGGTGATCAAGCGTTTGCGCATTGCGCTGAGCGAGATGCGGGGCGATCGGCGAGGCGGTGATTGGGGCTAGGTCGGACATTTTTGGTTCCTTTTTGCTGGACTGCGATTCAGAGGAATTGGCACGGCTAGTCCTGAGAGCGTGTGAAAAAACCTTTTCACCGCTCTCAAATGGGGTCTGGTGTTAGCAATTTCTGCCGATCGACCAGCCGCCTACTCGGATTCAATTGCATAGACTCGATAATATCAATAACTTACCGAACAGGCACGCAGAAACTGCTAA
>CAMDBH010000099.1 GCA_945889325.1 Klebsiella pneumoniae | reverse complement strand
TTGGCAATTTCTGCCAGTCGACCAAAAGTGGGCTCGGATTCAAATTTCTGGTTCCAGTAATATCATTATCTGACGGAGCATCCATGCAGAAACTGCTAATACCTGACCCCGCTCAGAGGCTGTGAAATGAATATTTCACAGCCTCTGAGTCGACGCACCTTGTTGCGCGGCATGCTCGGCGGCAGCGTCGTGGCGATCGGCTTGCCGGCGTTTGAGTTGTTCCTCAACAGCAACGGCAACGCGTACGCGGATGGAGGCAGCGGGTTTCCAACGCGTTTTGGCATCTTCTTCTGGGGCAACGGAATGTTGCCGCAACATTGGACGCCCAAGGGCACCGGCGCCGATTGGCAGCTGTCTGAGTCGCTGAAGCCATTGGCAGCGCTGCAAAAATCGATCAGTGTGGTGACGGGAACGCGCCTGGAAATTCCCAATAACGTGCCGCATTTCGCCACAGCGGCGGGGATTCTCAGCGGGCGACCGTTGACCAAAGTCGGCGAAGATATGACCTTTTCCGGTCAATCGATCGATCAAATCATCGCTGACGTGCTGGGTGCGGATACGCGCTTTCGCTCGTTGGAATTTGGCGCGGGCAGCAAAGACGGCTTGTCGCACAACGGTCCAAATAGCCGAAATTCTGCGGAAAATTCACCTCACGCGCTGTTTGAACGCTTGTTTGGCGCCGGCTTTACGTTGCCGGGCGACAAGCCGGTTGTGGACCCGACGCTGGCGCTGCGCCAGTCGGTGTTGGATGCCGTACTCGACGATGGCAAGCGTCTGCGCGCATCCTTGGGCGTCAATGATCAAAAACGCCTTGAACAACATATGGATGGCATTCGGGCGCTGGAGAAACGGCTGGCCAAACTCCAATTGTCGCCACCGGCGCTCGCGGCGTGCAAAGTGCCCAAGGAGCCGTTGGCTGACTATCCCGACCTGCTGGGACGGCCCCAACTACTTGAGAAAAATGCGATATTTGCCGAACTCTCCGCCATGGCGCTAGCGTGCGACCAAACGCGGGTGTTTAGCAATTGGTTCACGCATCCAGTGAATAACCTATTGTTTCAGGGAGCTCCGGCAGGGCACCACCAATTGACCCACGACGAACCGGCCGATCAACCGGAAGTGCATAAGATTGTGTTGCAATGCGTCACAGCGATGGCTGCGCAGATCGCCGCGTTGCAAAACGTCAAAGAGGGAGACGGCACGCTGCTCGATCACTGCGCTGTGCTGTGTTGCTCGGAAGTATCCTTGGGCAAAACGCATTCTTTGGAAGACATGCCGATCGTCATCGCCGGAGGGGCCGGCGGCAAGCTCAAGACCGGCGTGCATTACCACTCCCCGGCGAGCGAAAACGCGAGCAAAGTCCTGTTGTCGCTCTGCCGCGCCTGCGGCCTGAACTTGCCAAGTTTTGGCGCGGACGGCGGCCATGTCACCGAAGGCTTGAGCGCCATTGAGGCGTAATGGAGGACCGATGCGCGTCATTTTAGCTGCTTTGCTCACATTGAGCTTGGTTGCGTGCCAAGATGCCGCGCCTGCAGGCACCACGGACGCGTCCGCGGGCGATGTCGCGCTAAAGTCGATTCATTCAACGCGTTTATATGTTTTTGACACGATCACGTTTACCCGAGAAAAACCGTTAGGCGTAGCGCCGGGCTTCGATTTGGATGGCAGGGTAAGCGATGAAAAAGACAAACTTTCATGCGGAAAAGTCGATTTCGTGTCGCCCGAGGGCGTCAAAGGCATCGACAACCAATTTGCTCGGCTGGTGCCGCTGATCGAAGCCTCGGGGCTGGGCGCGTTCGAAGGATTGCTGCAAACGACGATCAAAGACGGCGGCCTGCTGCTGATGTTGCAGGTGCAAGGCATTGACGATATTCACAAAGATCCGGAAGTGCACCTGAGCATTCGCGCAGGTCAGGGCACGCCGCTTTTGGGTACCGACGGGCTGCTGCTGTCGGGGCAAACGTTTCACCGCTCGGGCAAATCGCCCGAAACAGACGCCGGTGCGGCGCAAATCGACAGCGATATCTTGACCGCCGGGCCTTTTGATGTGCAGTTACCGGTCGTTGTGTTCGGCAAGAACTACGTCCTTGAACTGCGCAAAGCCCGCATTCGCGCCAGAATCACGCCGGATGGCGGCTTGAGCGACGGCATCCTCGGCGGCGGCATCACGTTGACCAGCATCGCGGCGATTGCCGAGCAAGCCGCCCAAGATCAGCCGAGCTTGTTGGACATGATTCACGGCGTCATTGGCGACAACGGCGACTTGGCGGTTGCCGCGGACGGAACGTGCGGACAGATTTCGGCGGCCCTGAAATTCAGTGCGGTTTCTGCGTTTTTATTTGAAGATGTCACGGCCACCGCGACCAAGTAGGCATTTAGACGTGAAAGACAAACACCTGCGCATCCGCATCGATCAATGCCTTGTGCTATCAAGGGCCTCGAACTGCCCGCGGCGAAAATTCGGCGCTCTGCTTTTGGACCCGAAGCGCAACGTCATCCTCATGGATGGCTACAACGGCGGCCCGCGCGGCGGCGGTGAACTCTGCGGCGGCGAGGTGTGCCTGCGCGACACGATGGGGATTCAAAGCGGCACACGCATGGAAATTGGCTGTCATCACGCAGAGATGAATGTCATTTGCAACGCGGCCGCGGGTGGCGTGGCCACGATGGGCGCATGGATCATCGTCACAGGTGAACCGTGCACGATGTGCGCCAAATTGATCCACCATGCCGGCGTCGCGCGGGTTATCGTGGTGGACGGCGGCTATGGCGGGGCTAATGGCTGTGATTACTTGACGATGCACGGCGTTGAGGTGCAACTTGTCGACGGCCCGAAAGACCCGAGATTAACCGTCGCTTGACAGTTGGACGGTCCAAGCGCATCCCACGCCGGTTGCCATCAGGCGGCAAAACGCAGGCGCAATTCGCTGAGAATTTGCCGCAACTTGGCTGTCAACGCCGCAACATCGCCGTCGTTGGGCACCACGATGTCCGCCAGCGCCGCCGTCGACAAGAGCTGTTGCGCTGCCGCGTCACCGCTGTGCAGTTCTGCCCGCTCCTGGCGTTGGAATTCCGCGAAATCCAAAGCATCTCCCGCTCTGGCGCGGGTGCTCAGACGCGCGTATCGCGCCGCCTCGTCCGCCTGAATATCGAGCAGCACGAAGTCATGTCGTTGACGTAATACCTGTACTTCAGCGGGATTGCGAATGCTATCGACCACAAAATCGGCGCCCGCTGCAATCTGCGGTAGCGTCTTTTCAGCCAGAACACCCGCGCCACCGCTGGTGCGCAGGCCGCGCCCGGCCGCAATCATGTTGTCGCGCGTCGGTTCAAGTCCTTGTTCGCGCAGCGCGTGGCGGATGGCATCGCTCAGCGATACATACCCGAAATGCTGGGCCACGAACCAATCGGCAGCGGTACCTTTGCCCGAAGCATTGCGGCCGGTTAGTCCGATGATCATGGGGGGGCACCCGGCGACTCGGCAGCGATAAACGCCTCGGCAGCGGTTGCGGCGACAATTCGCACGCGCGCTTGGGCGCCTTCACCAGATTCTGCAATTAGTTCAGCATCTTTAGCAAAGGCCGCCCGCTGCACCATCGCCAATCCGAGCCAACTTCCATCCTGCCTTTCAAACGCCGAGCCGACACGACCGCCGCGACGTCCGGCCAAAGTTCTCAACGTCCAGCCGGTTTGTGGTGAAATCTCGCCGACGCGCTCGACCCAGCACAGGTGGCGACGCATCTGGCCGCGATAGGTCATCATCGCGATGGCTTCTTGGCCCAAATAACATCCTTTTCGGTAACTTATGCTGTGCTTGAGCCCCACCTCCTGCGGCAGACTGGCGTCGTCGACATCGATGCCCAGCAGCGGCCGCCCCGCCAAAATCCGCACTGCATCGGTCGCTGCGTGACAGCCGATTTTCGCGCCCGAGGATTGGAGATGCGCGACAACTTTGGCCGTCTGATCACGCTGAATTTGAATGACTATCTCGGAAATTGCGCGCTCAAAAAAGCGTTCTTGGCGCGCAAAGGCCTCTTGGCACCAGACGAGGGCCATCGCCCCACCGACCTCGGTTGCGACGGCGTCGGCCGTAGCCAAAATGCCAATTTGTTGGGCCAATTCTTCGCACAACGGGCCGGTGAGCGTCAGCAGGGCTAGATCCTCGTCCAGCGCCAGTTCAACGTCATCGGCAATCACGTATTTGTCGAGAAATTCATGCAGCGTCGCGGCTTGCGCCCTATCCGTCCAAAGCACAAACCGTTCAGCTTCCGCAACGATTTGTGCGATCGCCAACATCTTGCCTTGGGCGTCGCACAAACAGGTCATGCGTACGGCACCAAGGGGCAGGGCTTTGACCTCCTGGGTCAGCATGTTGTGCAAAAATTTGGCGCGGTCGCGACCGGTGACAACCACGGCCACCAGATCGTCGCGCCCCAAGATCGCTGCGGAAGTTTGAACAAGCGTCAGTGCGCGCTCGTCAGCCGCGGAAAGTTTGCGCACGGACACGGCAAATCCTCAGACTGGCTGCTGCTACGGAATGAAAGGTTTGGCGTTGGTCGACCACGATCGCCACTCGCCAAATTCCAAGGTGAAAGTATCAAAACCGTTGATCGACCCGCTCGGCACGTAAACGCGATCGACGCGCACGCTGTATTGAATTTTGGACGACGCAGGGAACACATCGAAGCCGCCCAATGCGCTAAAATTCGGCAAAACGGCTGAAGTCACTGTCGGTTCCACGTAAAGCCACCAAAATGGAAAGCCGCTGCCGTCCAGGTGCACCCGCGAATACGACGGCGATGGGCCGGGCGCAACCGACCATTCCAGCGGCATATTTGCGGCATTGGACGAAGTAGGCTTGTCAATTTGCGGTACGGTCAGAAATGGCCCGAGCCACAACCCCGGCTGACCAACGAGGACCGATGAGCCATCGGCAAGCGCCACGCCGCGCGATGCCCGCAAATCTAGGCGCTGAGGCGATTCATTGGCGAGGCCGGTCGCATCAAGGCGGTGTTGGCCGCCGTCGCGATCGAGCAGCAACAACGCGGTGTTGGGCAAACCGACCAAGCCGCGCAAGCCGGGCACCGCATTGGCAAAATTGACATTTGTCCAACCGTTGACCCATTTGGAGTCGACCAGTTTCTTGAGGATCGGCGCATTTGCGCCACTTTCGACGTCACCGGCAAGCCAGAGATCGCCATTTTGGTCCGCGGTGATCGCGTAGAGGTTGGCGGTCGTGACATTTTCGACTTGAAATTGTGGCGTTGATCCGCTGAGCAGCAGCGTGGCGACGCCGCCTTTGTCGCCGACCGCAACGGCGCCAAATTCTGTACAAACAACCGCATGCCAGCCCAGTTTTGAACCATTGCTCAGCGCCTGCCACACGCCCGCCTGCGCGCCGGTCGCGAGCGCATATTCGAACGCACCCGCATCTCCGACCGCGACGCGACCGAGAGGTCCTGTGCACACGTCGCGCAAAGTTTGTGAAAACACGCCCGATTCCTGTTGAACTTGCGAGCCTTGCAGGCGGCGAATCAGGCCCGCCTCGCCAACCATGGTCGCATCCGTCGGCGTCCCAGCGAGCGCGAGGACCAGAGCGGGCACAGCGTAAGGGTCAAAAACCGGAGGCGCGTAGATGAGCGTCGGTGCTTCTACGGAACCGCGGTACAACCGGCCGTTGCGCGCCAACAGCAGCAATTGATCCTTGTCGCCGCGAACGATCCCTGTCATTTCAAGGTCTGTGCCGATCGAGGCATCGTTAAGTTTGCCGTCGATCGCGCGCACGCGGACGTTGGCGTCGCCGGGCGCCTTTACGTTGTCGTGCAATGTCGCGGTAATTGGCGTAACCGTGTTGCCGCCAGCCGGTTGAAATTCCACGCGGGCAAAATAAAGATAGGTTGCATCGGTCAGATCATCTGGCAAATTGATGGGTTGGTAGGGCAGTTCCACGTCGTCTTTGACAGTCGACGCGCCCTGCAGCGTGGGCGGCGATCGCAGCGGCGACAGCACCACCAAACCATCTGAACCCAACGCGATCCACGGATCAATTTTTAGATCGCCCGCATGACCAACCGGAAACGCGTGTTGCGGATGATCCAAGCGCACGTTGAGCGTACGCTTGAGCGGAATGTCGAGTTTGATGTCCAAGCCCTTGACGATGCCCGCACTGATCGGGAAAACGTGGCGGCGCAAGCCCATAGAAACAGGAATGAATTTTTTGGTCTGGTTGTCGATGTAGCCCGCGACACAGGCCACGGCCAATTCGTCCAAACGCGACGTCAGGGAGTACTGCCCAGTCAACTCATCAACGCCTACGGCGTCATAGGGCAAAATTGAATCTGCATCACTAGTTAAGGTGCACTCGGCGTCCTTGGGCAGCTTGGGCGCTTTGCACGGTTGCGGGTTAGGCGTGTCGCGATCGCGCAGCGAAGTACTGCAAAACACTTTGCGAATGCCTTGAGTCGGCTTGCAGAATTTTTGACCCGGCAACGAGGATTCCGCAAAGCACGCAAAACCTTTGCTGCAATCGTTGTCGGTCGCGCAATTGGCGAGGCAGCGCTTGCCGGCCGCCCCATTGTCCACGCATTGAAACGTATTGTTGTTCGCGGATTTACCGCTGCAGTCCTGATCGCCGCTGCAAGCATCACAGGTCTTGTCGCCGAGATCGCCGGTTTTGAGGCAGTTGGTCGGCGGCATGGGCAAGTATTTGTCCAAATCCATGACCTTGCCTTGCAGCGTCGCCAAGGGCAGGGTCTGTTTGTTCTTTGGATCCCCCTTGCCCGACGACGGCGGCGTCCACGGCCACAAAAGCAGCGTGGCGTTGCGCGCGTCAAAACTCACAATCGAGGACGCTGAAAATTCCTGTTTTGATGCGGAAACGGTGATGGGCGCCACCAAATCCGCTCCATGAAAGACAATTTGACCAAGATCGTCTGTGACGCCCTGGTATTTCTCAAAAATCGCCTCACCGGGCTGGCCCAAAATAACGAACGCATCGGTAATCGGCGCCAAAGTGTAAATGTTGAGTACGGTTACATTGAGCGTCCCGCCGGTCTCCTCGCCCCAGGTACCGCCCGTCGGGCTGGCCGGGCTGTAGTAGCTAAAGCCGTCGATTAGCGTGTCGTGGTCCTTGCCATACACGACGTCGACCGCCACCAAACCGGGTTCATGTGCGGGTGTGCTGAGCTCCGCCAATCCACTGTTAACAATAGTGATTGCCGTGGCGGGTTTGCCATCGAAGTAGAACATCATGCCTTTCTTGAAACCGCTGCCGTGAATTTTGACCGGCGTGTCGCCGCCGGTGGCGCCAGTCCCCGGGTCGACGACATTGATGTGCGGTGGGCCATCGGTATAGGCAAAACCATTCACAATCGTTGCGATGCTGCCGTTGCAGGCGACCGTTACCGCGGCCGTGCCACCGGGTCCCGGAGGCGTCACGAGGTCTATCGTCGTACCATCCTTGGCGATTCCTGTGATCTGAGCGGTATAAATGCCGACGTGGACGACGCAACCTGGCACAAAACCGCTGCCGACCAGCACTGCTTTTGTGCCACCCGCCGTCGGCCCCGAATCCGGATTGAGCTTAGATAATTCAATGGGTTGTAAATAGGTGTAGGCGTTTTGCAGGGTCGCGTCACCAGCGTCGGTTTTTACGGTGACCGCGATTGGACCCACGTCGGCGGGCGGAACCTGTACCGTCAACTTGCCAGCCGTGTTGGTGAAAGTCGCGGGCTTGTCACCCCAAGTGACCCCTGTCACTTTGCTACCTTGCGGCACACTGGCCAAAAGGACGGCGCTTGTGCCGCCGCTGGTCGGCCCGCTTTTGGGCACGACACCGTAAAGCACGGGAACCTTTGACTGATCGTCAAAATAAGCAAAAGCAGGCGCCAATTTGGCCGCGCCAAAAGGACTCACGACCAGCAAGTCGGCCACGCCGGGCTGGGCAGTCGGATCGAGCGCTTTGAGGGCCGGCAGCGTCGCGCCGCGAACGGAAGTCGCTGTACCTGCAGCCAATTGGCCCTTGACGCCGTTGGCGTACAGGTCGGTCGCCACGCCGAGGCCACCGCCGTGCAACGTGGCCGCCGCTCCACCGACCGGAACGAGGGTTGGCTCAACCGAATCCAACGTCGGCACCCGGCCGTAGGTGAAAAAATCCTTTGAGTGGGTGATACCGCTGGCGTGGCGCACGGATACGATGACTTTGGTTGTGTCGGCGTTCATTTCCGGCCACGGCGGCGTGACGGCGACAATCGTTGTCGAATCAACAACTTCACTCGACATCGTTTCCATGTACCCGACCAAGACGCGGTCGCCGACAACAAATCCCGACCCGTGCACGGTGATCTCGCCACCGCCGGCGCTGGAGCCGAGTTTGGGGACGAAATCGTCAACTGTTACTACATCTACGTAGGTATATGCCCTTGGAATTCCAACAATTTTATCCTTACCGACCTGCAACTTGATGTCGACGATCCCGGGGCTTGTGGCAGGCGGAATCGGCACAAAAAGGTGGGTGTTGCCGGCTCGCCATGCGATTTTGACTTCGGAATTGCCGATCCAGACGCGCATCCCGTCGACAAAGCCGCTGCCCGCGATATCCATCTGGCCGCCACCGCCCACGGGACCTCGGTTGGGCGCCACAGATTTTATCGATAAGCCCTCGGTTTGATTGGCATAGGTATCGCTGCCAACCGGTGGGCTTGAGACTGAATCGGCTTCGTTGGCTGGATTGTCTGATGGTGAAGGCGAGCACGAGAGCAAAAATGCAACCGCCACCGTGCTTACGTGCTTGAGCGCTTGGGCAGCATTAGACCTAGACATCCTTCACCAATTTTGCCACAGAAGGCTGTTCGTCCTGCGCTCGCACGCACCGGCATTATACACTTTCAGGGCCGCCTAGTACACCGATTCCCAAATTCGAACCGGGTTACCGGTCGAATTTGGGCCGGTGTACTGTTGGCCGGGGATTCGGCCAACCGCAGGGGTAAGCGCGCGGGCGGCGCGCGAGGGGGCGGCGCGCCCATAAGCACTCACTTAAGAAACCGCCGATGTTTGAGCCAATGCAGTGCTGGCAATAACTCTCCTAATTTCAAGCCATTCGCTAATCGGCGCGGCGACAAGATCGCCGCGCTACCGGTCAAGAAGTCCTCCGTTTCACTCCGGACTAGGCGCGAAGTTTGTGGTTGAATTGACCAGCGTTTTCGGGGCGCGTCACGACGGGTTTAGGGGCAACTCCATGAATTATCATTTAAATTAGTCCCGAAGGGACTTCTTGACCGGTAGCGGGGGAATCTTGTTCCCACGCCGAACCATCTGTAATTACACAATAAATGAAATTGCTTAAGCCACAGGCATTTCGAAACGGCAATTGCGGCTG
>CAMDBH010000098.1 GCA_945889325.1 Klebsiella pneumoniae | reverse complement strand
CAGAAAATACTTTTAATAATTCAGCGATTGTGTTCCAAACCGTGCGCCCCAATGTCCGCAGATCACCGGTTGGCGGTAACCAGGGCTGATAAAGTTGAGAATATCTCTCAAAGTGTCAGATGGTTACCGTTCTTGCGATCGCCCTGTATGTTCTAACGTCGCTTTGACCGCGCAAGCGCAACGTGCGATACATCGGCCACGGCCCAGTGGTGCCGTTGGAGTTTCTAAATGGACATCGCCCGTTCGCAAGTCAGCGCCCCTGATGGCACTTTGCTCGCAGCCTATGAAACCGGCGGCGGCCCCGGACCCGTCATCGTGCTCGTCAATGGCCTTGGCGGCAACGTCGATGCCTGGCGCTATTTCATCGACTATTTTGGGCCACAGCACCGGATTATCACATGGGATTACCGTGGATTGTACAATTCATCCGCGCCCGCCGCCGGCCACGACTATACCGTGAGCACCCAAGCCGCCGATTTGCGCGCCGTCATGCAGCACTATGGTGTAGACAAAGCGGTTTTGGTCGGTTGGTCGATGGGCGTGCAAGTCAGTTTTGAGTTCTTTCGCCACCACGCCGAAATGGTCCAAGGCCTGATTCTGATCAACGGCACTTTTGGCCGACCGCTCGCCACTGCTTTTGCGCCCTTGCTGCAAGGTTCGCCAGTTGTGCCATTGATTCCAGCAGTTTTGCGCGCCGTCGAAGCGGTTTCGTTCCTCGCTGAGCCGCTGCAACCGCTGGCTGTCCGCGTTTCGCAGACCAAAATTGCCCTGACTGTTTTGCGCGGTTTGGGCTTGGTCAGCGCGTCTCTGGATGAAAAAGTTTTTGTCGCGCTGGCCAAAGAAGTGGCGGCTCTGAACATGCCGCGTTACATGGCGACGCTGAATTCATTGGGTGATCATTGCGCGGAAGCCTCGCTGCCGCTGATTGCCGTGCCGGTGCTGATTGTGTCGGGCGATCGCGATCTGTTTACGCCGGTCGATCAAAGTCGCGTCATGGCGCGGCGGATTCCCAGTGCGGAACTGCTGATTATTCCGTCGGGCACGCATTATACGCCGCTTGAATTTCCGGAACTTATCCATCTGCGCGTGACCAAGTTTTTGCGCGAACGGTTGGCTTTTGATCGCGCCAAGCCAGTTGCGGCCTAAATGCTTGGCGTGCGCGCGCGGCAATTGCTAGTTTGAAAGCGCAGCTTGCAGGAGGTTGGCCTGTCTTTTTCGCGACGAGAACTGCTGCGGACCTTCGCGCTGACCGGCGCGGGCACCGCGTTATCGACCCTTTGGCCGCAAAGTCCGCTGGTTGGCGATGCATCGGCTGAGCCGTGGGGCGATTATCCCGCGGGCTTGGCCGGCACGGTCGTGCCGGTAAAGAATCGCCCCAAGAACATCCTTGAAATTTTTCTGCAAGGCGGCATCTGCCCGTGGGAAACGTTTTACGTCGTTGAAAATTTTGGCAAAGCCGATCAAACAATGTGGTGGACTTTTCAAAAAGACATCGGCAAAGAACCCGGCGTTCCGGCGTTCTTCGCCAGTTGCGGCTTCAACCAACCGCTTTTGCAACAGTTTGCTGTAGACGCGGCCGGCTCGCTGGTGCAACTTGGGCCGTTCGTCGCGCCTTTGCGCGCGCGCAAGGACATCATCGACCGCATGCGCACGATCGTGATGTCGCATGACAGTGAAGCGCATCAAGTCGCTGTTCCGCTTGGGTTAACTGGCTATGTGCTGGGGTCGCCGCGCATGGCCGGCGTGGGCGCCGCGGTCAATCACTATTTTCAAACCCACGATCCGACGACAAAATTGCCTTTCGCCTACGTTTTGTCGACTTCGCCCCGCGGTTCTGGGCCGTTTGAGGCCAGTTTCGCCACTGGTCAGCACCCGAGCGCCTCGCGGCCGCCGTGCGTTTTCCTCAATACGGGCTTGGAGTTCTCCTCGCAATTGCTGCGCAAAAACATGGGCGCGCTCAAAGATCCGGCCGATGCGCTGTTGGCGGCGTACCAAGCGGAATATCGGCAACATCTGATTGCGCCAGGCACAAGTTTGCCAGTGCGTTCAGCGGCTTTTGACGCAGAAGAGCAAGCCGCCGCCATGCTGGCCAAAAGCGCGGAAATGGCCGCGCTTTTTACGCCGGAAAACTTTGATCAAGCGATGGGATCGTCGTGTAATTACACAAGTTATGTCGCGACGCCCAAAATGCAGCTGGATTTGGCGGTGCATCTGCTGAATTCGCCCAACAACCAAATCAAGCACATCACGGTCGTCGACACGGCGCTCAAGCAATCCTCCAACGGTGTGTACGATACACATCAGCACCATATCCGCGATTCTGCTACGAATATGCTGTATTTCACCCAACAACTGGTCGATCACATCAACGCGCCGGGTGAAAAAGATCCCAAGAAACTCAATCTGGATGAAACGCTCATCATCTTGAACACGGAATTTGGCCGCACCATTGGCCCGCAGTTTGTCACCGGGCGCAACCATTGGCCAAAAGCGTATACACAACAATGGATTGGCGGACCGATCGGTGTAACCCAAAAGGGCATTGTCGGCAGCATCGACAGTGCGGGTTTGGCCACGGGCGGCATCAAACCGAGCTGGAGCCGCGCCGCTGTTTTGGCTTGTTTGGGGATTTATCCGTTTGCCAATGAGAACTTCTCGATCAGCGAGTTTGGCGGCACCGCTTTTAGCAAAGAGGCGCAGGCGTGCATTTGGCTGCGCGAACAATTCTTGGGGCTTAAGCCATGAAGACCCCAGCAAAAATCAGCTGGGCGTTGCTATTGCTGGCATTGATTGCGGGCTGCGGGGCCAATCCCAGCGATGGCAGCGGCGACGCCGCGCCAAGTGGCGACGCCGCGGACGCGGTCGTCAATCCGTTGGCAGATGCCGCTGAAATTGTGGACAAAACAGACGGCGCCGCCGACGCGCAGGGCAGCGACAATGTCTCAGCCGACGCCGAACCTGGGCTAGGCGAATTGGACGCAACCAAGCAAGGCGGTGCCGATAGCGAAAAAGATTCAGAGAGTTTGCTGAGCGATGGCGATGATGGTTCAGACGCCATCGGCGCGACGGATGGCGACACAACCGCAGACACAAGCGGCGCGACGGATGGTGACGCGACAGGGGATGCCACATCTTTGCCAGCAGGTCCAAGCCCTTCAGAATGCGACGCAGGCGATTTGAATTGGTCGCGCCGCGCAATTGCGGCTATTTTGGGCCGCAAACCGATGGGTCTGGCTGAAGCGCAGGCAATGACCGATTTGGCGGCCATCGCGGGGCGCAAAGTTGCGGCGCAGATTTTAATGCAATATCCGGAATTTACGACGCACTGGGCCCACTGGCTGACCGATGAACTAGCGGTGAACCGCACGGGTTACAAACGGCAAAAACCCTGTTTTGATGCGCCGTTGCTGCCCAAAGTCGACACGCAGCTGGCGATTTTTGTGCGCGACCACCAACCGGATGCGGACAAATTTGTCACGCCGTTTCGCCAGATCGATCTGCTTAAATCCGCGTTATTGCTGGATGATCTGTCGCCGCTATACCGCGCGCATCTGTTTCCGTTGGTCGCTCATCCGCTGACGCAATGCGACAATCCGACGATCGAAGAATTGGACTTAGAACGCCGCGCCGACGTGGCCAAAGTCATGCGCATGACTTTTTTGCACCGCGATATCGGCTGCACCAATTGTCACAACAGCCATTTTGGCGTGTCATTTGACCCAGATCCAGCGAAGAATGAACACTGGCCCCTGCCAGGCCGGGTGGAAAAAGCGCTGTTCGGCAGTGAAATCATCAGCGCGGAACTGGAAGTGCAGCTAAACGCCCTGACGCGTTATTACGGCGTGGCGACGGGCGCGATGGCGATTCCGTTTTCAAACTACAGCAAGATCGCCGGCACGCCGGTGCATCCGTGGAATTTGGACCTGGATTGTGGCGAATTTGCCGGGCCAAAAGACGTCAGCGTCGACATCAACGGCCTGTTTGGCGTGGCGTATTGGGGCTCACCGCAGACGACCAAAACCACGGTGTGGAAATTGGAAACCAGTTTGCACGCAGGCGTTGATATCTTGCGCAAAAATGGCAAAGCGAGTTTCACATCGCAAAACGAAATGAACACCGATGAAGCGTTTGCCTACGCGTGGTCGACGCGGGTAACCCACCAAATTTGGTTGGAAATGATGGGCCATCCGTTGAGTTTGGATCACGGTTTTTCGCGCAATCTGGCGCAGCACGATGCGTGGTACGCGCTGACCCAAACTTTTATCGCCCACGGTTTTTCCCTCAAGGAGGTGCAATTGGCGATTGTACTCAATCCGCTGTTTAATCAACGACCTTTGGATGAAGCGTGCTTGGGCAAGGATTCTTATGTTTTGCCGGCCATTTTCGATCCCTATTCCTCTACATCGCTCAACATCGCGCAACATAACAATAGTGTGGGGGACGCGCTGCACCGGTCGTCGCCGCGCACGTTGCTGCGGATTGCCGAACAAGCGCTGCAATGGGTGCCGTTGCGCAATTTTCCCAGCCGCGAACAGTCGGGCTTGCAAAAGGCTTTGGGCCTGTTCTTGTCGGACGACGCGCCGGGTTTTCGTGGCGTGAACCACGGCGCCTTGTTGGCATGGGAAGCGTATTTCGGCACTTGCACCCAGCCGCCGCTGCCGCCACCGGCCAGTCCGGGCAGTATCAAGTCTTTGGCCGATAAAACCTGCAAAGACCGCTGCAATGAAGACGACGCCGTGCCCGGCGGCTGCTGGTGCGACGCGCTGTGCAGCACAGTCGGCGATTGTTGTTTGGACGTGTCGCAGTTTTGCAACGGCAAACTGACATCGGCGGGACCGGCGCCTGCGGACTGGATCGACACGCTGTTTGGCGTGGTCAAGACCTACAACGCCGCACAACCGAATAAACCCGCGACGTTGCGCCAAGTTATCGCGGCGCTCAAAGACCGCCTGCTGACGGAACCCGAAATGAATCCGAAAGAAGTTGCGGCCGTGCAAACGTTTTTTGGCGGTCAAAGTCTGGACCTGCCGTTTGATGTCACGGCCAGTAGCGACACATTGCGCACTTATTGCGGGGTGTTGCTGAAGTCGCCGCAATTTACGTTGTTGGGCATGGCGCGGCCGCAGCAGAAGATTTTGCCAACTTTACTTGTGCCTGGGCAGGGTTATGCGGAGCAGTGCTTGGCTCTGCAACCGCTGGCGTTGGCCGTTGGTTGGCAAATCGATTGCGCTGCTTCAACATTGACGGCGAAAAAATCGCCTTAGAAGTTTGTAACATGGCAGATTCAAAACCGATTCTCTCTCGTCGCGAACTGCTGGCCATGGCCTTGGCCGCCGGCTCGGCCAGCTATTTGGGCATTCACGTCAAACAGGCCCGCGCCGCGCCGACGGGGCCGTGGGGCGACTACCCGGAAGCGCTGCAAAAATGGCAGTTGCCGCCGGCCAAGCGCGCCAAAAACGTGCTGGAACTGTTCATTCACGGCGGTTTGTGTCCGTGGGAGACGTTTTATTGCATCGACGACCCAGCTTACGGTCAGATCGACAAGCAAATGTGGTGGACTTTTCAGAGCGGCGTCGACAGCATGAGCAATTGGGTCAAGAAAAACCCAGAGATTACTGGAGGTATGGCGTTACAGGATTTCGCTTTGGACGCCAAAGGCAAGCTCGTCAAGTTCGGCGCTTTTGCCGATCCGTTGCGACAACGGACCGATATCACGTCGCGTTTGCGCATGCATGTGATGAAACACGCCATTTTTCCGCACACCCAAGCGCGGGCGCTGGCCGCCACGGGCGTGGATTTGGGTTCGCCGCGGATTGCGGGTTTGGGAACGTCTGTGGGGCATTATTTGCTGGATCATCCGACTTCTGCAACGGGTTCAGCTTCTTATGTCATCGCCGAGGGGCCGATGATCCTGCCCTTTGCCAGCCTAGTCGGCCAGCATCCGACGGCGGCCAAACCGATCGAATTGCGCGTGGACGGCAATCCGTCGGCGCTTTTCACCAGCGTGGCCGCGCAGCCGCCGCTGGTGCACGACGTGGCGGGCGCGTTGCGGGCGACTTACATGGCGCGCGCGACCGTACCCGGCACAAAAACGCACTTGCGTTCAGCAGCTTTGACTGGTTTGGACACCGTAGATGGTCAACTCAAGGGCCTGGCGGACTTGACGCAGTCGTTGACGCCCGCGGATTTTCTGTCACCGGGCGGCGTAAGCTTGGTCGGGGCTTTTTCTCACGATTTGACGGCGACCAAGTTAAAATTGGCCGCAAAATTGCTGACGCAGCCGGCAACAGCGACCAAGTACATCACGGTGGTCGACACAAGTTATGGCCAGAACTCGTCGGGATTTGGCATCGAAGCCTATGATTTTCATACGACTTATATCAAACGCGCCGTCGATAAATATCCGGCGATGTGGAAACGTTTGTGCGCGATTATCAACGCGCCGGGCGAGAAAAATCCGGCCAAACTGAACTTGGATGAGACGTTAATTGTCATCAACACCGATTTTGGCCGCTCGCCTGTGCCGCAGGACTCGCAAAATGGGCGCAATCATTACCCAACGGCATATACGACGCTGATGTTTGGCGGTCCGGTCGGCGCGGCGCAAATGGGCATCGTTGGTGCGATTGACAAGTTTGCCCAGCCTTTTGAAGCGCTGCGACCGGCGGAAACGCGGGCGGCTGTGCTGGTGGCCTTGGGTATCTATCCGTTTAGCAAGGAGACTTTTGGCTTTGAGGAAATGGACGGCGTCAAGACCGAGGCCGAAGCGATTGCCAAGATTACCAACAAGGTCTTGGGGGTGACGCTGTGAAATCCGTTGTCGCTTTCGCCTTTTTTCTAGCATTTGCCGCCTGTTCGACGCCAGCACCGGACACCGGCGATGCGGCACAAGGCGCTGAAACAACAGCAATCGAAGCCATCATCGCCGACGGCGACGCCAACCCCGATGCCGAACCCGACGCGGTTGCGGATATCGGCGTGCAACCAGAAGTTGCCGCAGCAGAAATTACCGACGCAGAAGCGGAAACTGAACCCGATTCTGCCGCAACCGAAGTGGCAGATGACTTGGATTCAACATCACAAGATACCGATCTGAAAGAGTTCGATGCGCCGTCGCCGCCGGATATTGTCGACATTGACTCGCCCGATGCGGCCGAAGTCGATGCGGCCAAACCAACCGCCGATCCAGCCGGATTGCCGCTAAGTCCTTGTGATGCAGGCGATGAAGCGTGGGTCAAACGCACCATGCAAGTCGTGGCGGGGCGCAAACCGACTGGCATGGCTGAAGTCGACGTGCTGGTGCAAATCGCCCAAAAGACCGGCCGGGTGGCGGTGGTGCAGGGCCTGTTGAAATTGCCTGAAGCCAAACAGCGTTGGACAAGCGCGCTGTTCGATTTGGCGCATGTGACGCGCGCCGGTCGTCAACTTAATTTTGGCTGCTACGGTTTGGCCAACGCGCCCGATGGCGACAACGGCAAAATCGCGGCCCACGTGCGCGACCACGCGCCCGATCAGGCGCTCGCCGTGCCTGATATCACGCTGCTCGATTTGGCCCATTCCGCTTTCGATCTGGATAACGTGTCGCCATGGTTTCGCGCGCAGCTTTTTGGCATGATTTCATGGCCTGCCGAGTTTTGCAAAAACGTCACCGATGCCGAAATGGACAATTTGCGCCGCCAATGGTTCGGCCAAAAGTTCGTGGCGTTGTATCAAAATCGCAGCTTGGGCTGCTTGGGCTGCCACAACAGCAGTTTTTCGGTCACGCAGACAAGCGATCCCAACACCAACAAATTTTTCCCCATCCCCGGCAAATTTGAAAAGGCGATTTTTGGCGAAGATACCGGTCACACGGACAAAGAAGTCTATCAACCTCTGCGGTTGCGCGGCGTGCTGTCGATCAAATCCATCACCGAAGACCCGGAAATGCTCGTGTGGCCTGACGATCCTGCGCCGCCGGTGTCACCGTGGCAAATGGCTGGAATTTGTGGGATGTTCATGCAGCCCAAGGACGTGCAGGCCAGCTTGGACGCCAGCATCGGCTGGCTGGGCGGTCCGCTCACGGACAAGGCGAGTATTTGGGACATTGAACAAAAGCTGCACGCCGGCATCGACAAATTGCACAACGACGGCAAGAACTTTGACGAAACCACGCTGGCCAACGATCCCGACCGCGCCTTTGCCTACATGCTGGCCACGCGCATTGTCAGCGATACTTGGGCGATTGTGTACGGCGAACCGCTGACAATTGCGCATAATTTTCCGCGCAATGCCAGTCAGCGCGATCGGCTGATGGATTTGACCAAGCAGTTTATCCAAAGCGATTGGTCGTTGAAAAAATTGGTGACGGCAATGGTGACCGAAGCGCCGTTCAATGAATTGTCAGGCAATGCGGCTTGTGGTGTTTCAGGGGCTTACAGTTTGCCTCCTCTGTTTTATCCCTACTCGACCAATGAAGAAATTCCTGAAATGAAAGGCAATTCTCCAGCCGATGGCATTCACCGTGAAGAACCGTTTGTGCTGGTTTTCATGGCCGCGCACGCAGCGGGTTGGGCAGCGCCGCCGGTTATCGATTCGCCGCCCGGTGCCATGAAATTGGAAGACAATATCGGTTTTCCGCAGCCCGGCAATTTGGGCGAACTGGCTTTTCGCATTGGTGCGTTCTTGGACGATGCCCGACCGGGCGCGCCGGACATGGATGCGCCGAGTCTGGGCCTGTGGCGCACATTGGTGGCCAATTGCCGCGTGGAACTGCCGGATAAAACAGTGCTAACCCAAGGCGTGCCCGATGGCAAAGATTGGATGGATCAGTTGCTGGCCTTGCCGACCACCCAAACGGCGACAGTGGCCGAAGTCATTGGCGCCATTCGCGATCGCATCATTACGGAACCGGATTTGCCCAAGCAGGAGGCGGCCAGTGCGCTGGCGCTGTTTGGCGCGGCGACGCTGGGCACGCCGATGACCGCGCTGCTAAAGACGCAAGACGCTGCGCGGGCTTATTGCGGAGCGTTGCTGGCGTCGCCCCAGTTTTGGCTGACGGGGCAGCCAGCCCCCAATCAGGTTAGTCGGAGCAAGTTGTTGCAGAAAGATGCGACTTTTCAGGCTAGGTGCAAGGCCCTTGCAGGGCTGATTTTGGATCCGGTTTTTTATAGTGTGGATTGTGGGGTTAAGGTTTTGAATTTTGTGAAAAAACCCTGACGGGCAATGCGCTGCGCGCGGCTGCCATTTACGCGGGTTTATTTTGCGCCTCCGGCGCGCGGTTTTAAGGCATCGTTATCTTGGACAGGTTGAACATAGCCGCTGAAGCGGAGTATTCCATTCACACAAGTTCCGCCGCGTAATTGTTAGGTTAGATTTAACCGGCGGTAAACGCGATCCTTTCCGACTCGGGCTACTTTTGGCCCGAAGTTGGAGAGAATCATGAGCACT
>CAMDBH010000097.1 GCA_945889325.1 Klebsiella pneumoniae | reverse complement strand
TATTTTGCAACTTGCCGTTCAAACTTTTGGACACCAACAACCCGCTGGCGCCAAACTGGTACTTGCTCGGATCACCGACCAGCGTCACTGAAACTTCCACAACATCGCCATTTTGCACATTTTCCTCGTGCTTGCCGTTGATGGTAATGTCCAAAAAGGCCGGATATTGGCTGCTGATGAAACTGGTAGAATCGCCGCCTGTGACCTTCCAGCCGCCGGCGATGGGTAAGTCGGAAAACGCCGTGGCATTAAACGTCACGCTTTGACCGACGCTGAGCTTTTGCAAACTTTTGCCATTGGCCGGTGCTACGTTGAAATAGGGCTGTCCCGCGGGGTTGGGCACGCAGGGATCGTGGCCGCCAGCTGCGCTTTTGTTCGACCAAACGCGTTGTACCGTGTAGCCGTCGGACAAAACCTGATCGCGGCCGACGTACAAAATGTCTTGACACATGTCGGCGTTTTCACCTGCGCGCTGGGCCTTGACCCACGGAAAATCCGCCTTGCTCATACCGAGCATGCGATAACCACCGATATACGTGTTATTTTTGCCGATCTTTGAGAACGGGTCGGTCACCGCTTCGGCGATTTCATGGCTGGATGAAACCGTGGCCGTCTGCAATTTGTCCATGTCGCCAAAGGGGCTTGGCGCACATTCGGGCACGATGGCGTACGCAGTGTCTTGGCCGTTGAGGACCATGTGGTTGTGATAAGCGCCAAAATCTTTGCAACTTTTGTCGACCGCGGTACCGCCGCCGCTCGCCAACGTGATCTTGGTCTTCTGCGGAAAATAAATCACGTACAGGATGTCCTTGATCGGCGGCGGCAAAAGCCCGCTTGCGACTTGGGCTTTGATAAAACCTTGAATCGACGACGGCGAGCCATCCGTTGAATCCGTGTATGCCGCAGCAGGCGCGAACGGAAATTCAACAATAGTCGCGTCTTGGGCAAGACCGACGCAGGTGACGCCGTCCGGCAATTCACAATAGCCCTCGCGCATGGCGTCCCACCAAGCGGATTTGCCGAGTTTGGCCGCAAAATCCTGCAACTCTTTGGCAAAAGGATCGCCGGCAAACGTCACCGTCACGATCGTCGGCGCTGCCAAAAGCGCACCACCAAAGTAGCCAAGAGGCGGTATAGCGGCATGTTTTGCCTCAGCAAAGGGTTCTGGCGGGCCGATGTCCTCCGGCGCAATGTCGCCTGGTTCGGTCGCGGAATCGATGGCCGGTGCCGCGTCGGTCGCAGTGACGCCGCCAGCATCGGCAGTTTTTTCGGCGTCGGCCCAAGCATCTTGCGACACCGCATCATCGGACTTTTCAACCAATGGCGTGGCGTCGTCTGTGCCGCAACCAACTGGGATGACACACATCATTGTGAACAGGGCTCGAACAATCACCGGTGCAACAGAGCGCATGAAGATCCTTGGTGTCACAAAATCCACAATATTATTGCGGGTTTCCGACGTCGCGGCTGGCGGCGGGGGGCGCGGATGGTAACCGCCGCACGGGACCGCGGCAAGTAAAGTTTTGCGAACAATTGTGCAACATTTGTTTGCGCGCTGCGCGCCGCTGCCGCCGCTTGACGCCTCGCTCGCGATCCGCTACCCAGCGCAAACGCGGCGCATGACCGCAAAGAAGACACCGATGTGGTTTGATTCACCGCAACTGCGGACTTTGATTGATCTCGCTTTGACCGAGGATGTCGCCACCGGCGACCACGCCACGGAGGCCACGCTGCCGCCCAATCGCCAAGGTCGCGCGTCGGTGCGCGCCAAGTCGGAAGCGGTGTTTTGCGGTGGTCCGCTTTTTACCGCCGTGATGTTACGCGTCGATCCCCGCTTGCAGATTGAACTTTTGGCTGCCGAGGGCGATGCTGTAGCCAAAGGTTCGACCGTTTTGCGCATCGAAGGTCGTTTGGCGTCGATATTGACCGCAGAACGCACCGCACTAAATTTTCTGCAGCGATTAAGCGGTATTGCGACACAAACCAGGGCTTATGTCGCCGCCGTCGGCACCCACAAGGCCAAAATCACCGACACGCGCAAGACGCTGCCGGGCTACCGCGCGTTGGACAAATACGCGGTGCGCACGGGCGGCGGCTTCAACCACCGCACGTCGCTAGACAGTGGTATTTTAATTAAGGAAAACCACACGACGGCGGCGGGCTCGGTGGCTGAAAGTCTGCGCCTTGCGCGCAAAGTCGGTTCGCATCTGCTCAAAGCCGAAGTCGAAGTCGAAACGCTCACCGATCTCGAACAAGCGCTGGCCGCGGGTGCCGATGTGATATTGCTTGACAATATGACGCTGGAGCAGATGCGCGATGCCGTTCGCCGTACCGCCGGCCGTGCGCTATTGGAAGCCAGCGGCAACATGGCGTTGGATCGCATTGCCGACGTCGCCGCGACCGGTGTCGATCTGATTTCCGTCGGTGCTTTGACCCATTCCGTGATTGCAGCCGATTTCTCTTTGCGCATAGAAGGTTAGATGGAACAGCCGCCGATCGACGTGGCGAAGTTGCAAGCGCTGCTCGGGCCGCGTTGGGCCAAAGTGTCTCATTTTGAGACAGTGCTATCGACGCAAAGTGAACTTCGGCGCATTTTTGCTGAACAGTCAGGCGTTTACGGCCAATGGCGTTTGGCGGTTGCCGAATTTCAGTCGGCAGGGCGAGGCCGCACCGGCAACGCGTGGCATGCCGATAAATCTACTTCAATCTTAATGACTTTGGGCGGGCGCACGGCCCTCGCGCCGCATTTGTGGCCACGCGCGTCCCTTGCCGCGGGCCTTGCGCTGGCGCAGGTGCTGGAGCGCGCCGGGGTGCAGGCGAGGATCAAATGGCCCAATGATCTGTTGGTATTGCACGACGGCCGCTGGTCCAAGGTGGCCGGGATCTTGTGCGAACGCGTCGGCGGCGCTTGCGGCGATTCGATTTGGTTGTGCGGCATCGGCGTCAATGTCGGCAGCTGCGACTGGCCGCGCGACCTGGCGCAAATAGCCATCTCCTTACAAGAACTAGGTATATCGGTCGATCGAACCGAGCTCACCGGCCAAATCGCCAGCGCGATTTTGCAAAGCATTGAAACATGGCAACAGCGTGCTGGCCGTCTGGATTTGCTGGCACTGGAAGCAAAATTGGCCTTTTGCGGCGACGAAATTGAATTGGATTTTGGCGACTCCACCGCAAAAAAGCGAGCAAAATTATTGGGTTTAGATGAAACCGGCGCCCTGCGGGTTGCCTACAATCAGTCACCTTCGCGCATTGACGCCGCCCAACCACTGGCCATCACCGCTGCTTTTGGCGCGGTTCCGTGGCATGCTCGCATCGCTACGGCGCAATGACACCGGCGCGCGGGGACAGGATTGAAAATGGCTGAAACTCTTTTGTTGTGCGTGGATATCGGCAACACCAATACAGTGTTGGGGATTTATAAGGGCAAGCAATTACAGCATCATTTGCGTATTGAAAGTCGGCGTTATTCCACCGTCGATGAATATGCCGCGCTTGTGCACATGCTTTTGCATCAGCGCGGGTTGGCGCTTGCGGGGCTGCAGCAGGCGGTGATCGGCTCGGTAGTGCCGCAATTAACGCGGGTTTTTGAAGAAGTCTGCCGCCGAGGCATCGGCAAAACGCCGGTCATCATCGGCCCGGGCACCCGCACATTGATGCAAATTTTGATCGACAACCCGCGCGAAGTTGGCGCCGATCGCATCGTCAACGCCATCGCCGCCTTTGAGCAGTACAAGCAAGGGTGCATCGTGGTCGATTTCGGGACGGCCACTACTTTTGACGTCATCAACAGCAAAGGTCAGTACTTAGGCGGTGTTATCGCGCCCGGCATCGGCATCAGCGCCGACGCGTTGTTCACCCGCGCGGCCAAACTGCCGCGGGTTGAAATTTCGCGGCCGCCAAGCGTCTTGGGCAAGTCCACTGTGCTAGCTATTCAATCTGGTTTGGTTTTTGGCTACGTGAGCTTGGTTGAAGGGCTGGTTTCCCGCCTCAAGGCAGAACTCAACGAGCCTGCGACGGTCATCGCGACCGGCGGCTTGGCACCGCTGATTGCCCGCGAAACAACTTGCATTACAGCCATTTCCGAATTTCTGACCCTGGAAGGCCTGCGCCTTGTGTTTGAACGCAACAACGAAGAGCAGACGGAGCGCATCGTACTGCGACGCAACCACTGATGATCAGTGCGACTTCTGCGAAAATCGCCAAGATCGGCATCACCGAGATTTACGCCAGCATCCAAGGCGAATCGACCCACGCTGGGCGACCGTGCACCTTTGTGCGCTTGGCCGGTTGCCCGTTGCGCTGCCGTTGGTGCGACACCGAATACAGTTTTGCCGCGGGGCAAATGCAGGAAATTGAACAGATTGTCCAGGCCGCCCGCGATTTGGGACTGCCGCTTGTGGAGGTGACTGGCGGTGAGCCACTGGCGCAAAAACTCACAGCTGCTTTGCTCACCGCGTTGTGCGAAGCAGGGTTTGAAGTCCTCCTTGAAACTTCAGGCACTTATCCATTTGCGCAGTTGGACCCGCGTGTCAAAATCATCGCCGATTTGAAATGTCCGGGTTCTAACGAATCGGCACGCAACCTACTGCCGCAACTGGCCCTTTTGCGGCCGCAGGATGAACTGAAAATTGTGGTGGCCGACGCCCAAGATTTTGCGTGGGCGTTGGCGCATTTGCGCGGCGCACTGGCGCAAATCCAAGCCACCATTTTGTGGTCGGCGGTGGCCGGTGAACTGCCACTTAGCGATCTTGCTGCGTGGATCTTGGCCGAACGCGCGCCGGGTCGCCTGCAGATCCAAATACACAAAGTCATCTGGCCGGATATTGACCGCGGCGTCTGAATTATTTTCCGCTCTTTTCTACTTTCTTTTCAGGTTCTTTGGCCCCTTCGTCCGTGCAAGGCTCGTTGGGCGCGCCAGCGGCGACGGCGGCGACGTATTTGGCCGGATCGGCGTTGAATTTCTTTTCACAACCAGGGCAGCAAAAATAATAGGTTTTCGCGTTGTAGACCGCCTGTTTGGTGTTGGCATCGGGCGTCACTTTTTCGCCGGAAACTGGACACACCGCGGCCACCGGCGCAGCGGCGGGTGCCGGCGTCGCCTCAGCCGCGGGTACCGCCGCCCCTTGCACTTGGGCGCCGCCGCAGCCTTGCAGGCAAAACACTACCAAAGTCAATGAAATCGCTAAAATCGTCTGCATGATTGCCTTTTGCCGCAAAGCGGCGGCGAAAAAAGTTCGCGTTGTTAAAATAGCGCCTTCGGCGCGGGCGTCAAGGCTAAACCCTTGCCGTTCTGCGGCACAAGTGTAAAGTGCGCGCCGCCGAGCATCGGCATCGTTGGAACGACCATGAAACGACAAGAAGGCGCGCGTCCGCGGCAAACGCGCATCGTGGCAACGATCGGACTGTGCGGCGATGTCGATTTCCCCACGTTTTTGCAAAAGTTGTCCGAAGCCGGCGCCGACGTCCTGCGCTTGAACATGAGCCACGCCGACGCCGACTACGCCAAAGAACGTCAGATCTTGCAGTGGGCCAACCAGCCGATCGCGTCTTTGCACGCGCCCGCCGTTTGCGTAATGGCCGATCTGCAGGGCCCCAAGTCGCGCATCGGGCGGGTGCCCGGCGACGGCATCGAGCTGACCGCCGGTCGCCAAGTGGTTCTGGCGCCTGATGATTGCGATTGCCATGCCGAAGCCGGTTTGCTGCCCGATGGCACCTTGCCGCCGATGATTCCGCTGCCTGAGCCGCTGGGGCGTTCGGTGATGCGTTCGCTGCATCAACTGGCTGTCGATCGGCCGGGTCTGCGACCTTCTGTGTTGTTCGGCGATGGCGATATCGTTGTAGAAATCATCAGTTTGGGCGTCAATCATGCGCTCGGCATCGTTGTGGCCGGCGGCGTTCTCGGTTCGCGCAAGGGCATTACCATTCGAGAAATCGACGTCGATCTCGATCCTTTTCCGGAAAAAGATCAGCGCGACCTGGAGTTTTGCCTCGATCACGGCGTGGACTACGTCGCGCTGTCGTTTGTGCGCAGTGCGGCCGACATCGAACGCGTGCGGACGTTTATCCGCAACTACCGGACAACACAAGGCAAACTCGACCAACTGGACGATGTGCGCATTGTCGCCAAAATTGAAACCCTGGCGGCCATTGAGCATATCGATTCAATTCTGGATGCATCGGACGGCATCATGATTGCCCGCGGCGACTTGGGCTTGCAACTCGGCGTTGAAGAAGTGCCGATGGTGCAAAAGCAACTCATCGCCGCCGCTCGTCGCCACGGCAAACCGGCCATTGTCGCTACGCAAATGCTGGAATCGATGATCGCCAACCCCGCGCCCACCCGCGCCGAAGCCACCGACGTGTTTAACGCCATTGTCGATGGTGGCGATGCCGTCATGCTTTCCGGTGAGACCAGCGTCGGTTTGCGGCCTTACCTAGTCGTCACCACAATGGATCGCTTGGCCCGCAAGGCCGAAACATGGTGCCGCGAACAGTCGCAAACCCGCGGTGACCGCCGCGCCCCGCATGGCATGGAGCGCTACAGTCCGTCCGAGGCGCACATCCAGCGCATCAATGACGCTTTTGCCTATACTGCCGTGCAGTTTGCCGAACACCTGCCCGCGCGCGCCATTGTCTGCTTCACCCGCACGGGGCGCACGCCGGAGCGCCTGTCGCACAACCGCCCGACCGTGCCGCTTTTGGCGTTTTGTTCCAACGAGCGGGTGGCGCGTCAGCAATTGCTGTTTTACGGCCTCCATCCGATTTTGCTGAAGGATTTTGACGCCGACAAGCAAAAGCTTGCGCACATGGTGGCGCACGCGCGGGTGATTCTGCGCGAGCAATACAACATGCTGCCCGGCGATGCGATCGTTGTGACAGCCGGTATTGATTGGCCAAAGGGCGGAACGAATGCCTTGCAGGTGCTGATCGAGGATCACAAGGCGGCTAGTGCGTCGACGTTGGCTAGCGATGGCAGCGTTAACACTGGGTTGTTTGCCCTGCGGTCCAGCTGAGGGTTTTTGCCCTGCCGGCGGCGGCGCTGACGCGCGGTCTGGTTTTGCCCTGCGGGCGGGGCGCCTGCGGCGGGCTGCAATTGCCCCGCGGGCGGCTCGGCGCGCTTTAGCGCGGTTTTTCCGGCCGCTGCGCTGCCCGGTTGCGCGCTATCGCGCTGGATGCAAAGGGGAAACCACGCCCCTTTGATTCCGTGCTTAGCAGGTGAGCCCCCCAAAAAGCCAGCACTGCCCTCTGCACTCCCCTTCCTTGGGCAACCGGCGCCTGCGGCGGGCAGCTGCGCGTTGCTTTTGCCCTGCGGGTGGCGGCGCTGAGAGGTTGGAGGGTGGTGTCAGGTATTTCCATTTGCCAATTCCTTGCGGAAATTGGCAAATGAAAACGCGCGACACCTTTTCAACATCCTTGCCCTGCGTCCGCGCAGCGGTGCCCCCGCCCACCCCACAATCCCTGCCCCTCGCGTTGCTGACACGCCCAGCATGAATCGCGCGCGCGCGATTTGGGCGGGCGCTTCGCTGTGAGTCGCCAAAGGCGCGAGCTTGCGACCGGCGAAGGCCTAAAGGCGACCGCGACAGTGAAAGAATACACAGCTGGCGCTACTGCTTGTCCGCCAGCGCTACCGATTTCTTAAGCCATTCCGCTAACTCACGCTTGGTCATCAGGCCGCGGGCGACCGCGAGCATCGCGCGCACCAACTCCACTTCGTCGTAACGCACTGCATGCCCGTTGCGGCGAAGGAACGTAATCATCGCGGCGGCTGCGATGCGCTTGTTGCCATCTAAAAATGCATGGTTGGCGCAAAGATGAAACCCGTAAGCTGCGGCCATCTCCCACACATCTGAATGCAGACTTTGCCCGCCGAAACTCGCCGACGGCTGCGCAAGTGCCGATTCCAACAGACCCATATCGCGTACGCCGTGCAGGCCTCCGAACAGGTCGATCAGCTTGGCTTGGTAGGCAATCACAAAGCGCTGCGACAGAAAATGCATTTATTCTGCTAATTTGCGCAAGGCGTTGGCGTGATCGGCGATCACGGCGTCGCCAATCCGCATCAGCGTGTCAAACTCTGGGTCCAGCAATGTGAGCGTCACGCGGCCTTTTTCGGCGTGAATCATGACTTCATCGCTGGGTTGAAAACCCGCCTCGCGCATCACGGAATTGGTCAGCAACACCGCAGCGCTATTGCCAATTTTCTGAATTTTCTTCCGCGCCACTGACATTTTGCCCTCCGTTCTTACGGACATTATAACGGGCATCTGACACGGCGTCCAGCAAATTTTTTGCGAATAGATCGTCTCGCTGACCCTTGCTACCCTCCATGGCGCGCCACCCACCCACACGCGCTCGAGGATGCCCGATGAAATGTGGGTGGTGTCAGGTATTTCCATTTGCCAATTCCTTGCGGAAATTGACAAATGAAAACACCTGACACCTTTTCAACCTCCTTGCCTTGCGTCCGCGCAGCGGTGCCCCCCGACCTACCCCACAATTTTACGATCGCGCGCTGAGAGCGTGTGAAAAATCCTTTTTCACCGCTCTCTAATTGGGGTCAGGTGTTGTCAATTTCTGCCGATCGACCCGCCGCGTGCTCACAGGCAAAAACTGAATCAAATAATATCAATGGATTATGAAATTGCGGAACAGAAACTGGCAATACCTGACCCCTGCGAAGCTGGTTGTGAAATGAATATTTCACAACCTCTGAGGGCGCACCAAAACTTGTACCTAAGCAGACGTGCAGCGCAAAACAATCCTGTGCAAATGCAAGGCGCGCGCAGCGCTAAGGGCGTGGGAAAAAATAAGTCGTCTAGACCGAAGCGCGTCGATGGCGCCGCCAAGTTCGAGGCGGATTGAGGGAAGGTATTGAAATACCTGACCGATTGACTTCGACGAGCTTGGCAGCCAGCGGCGGCCGAATCTACGAGTTATTTTTGAACAGGCCCTAAGAGATACAGCATGCCGCCGATTCCGGCACCCTCGAAGCACGAAACGGCTTTCGGTGGTTTCAGTTATTTCAAGAAGTTGGCCGCAGTTTCTACATAGACGACAGAAAAAGGGGGCCTTGCGGTTACGACGCGGGCAAAAAAATCAAGGGTCGGAAACGGCATTTGGTCGTCGATGTCCTTGGAATGCCTTGCGCAATCCTGATTCACGAGGCGGACAAGCAGGACCGCGACGGGGGCCTGGAAGTCATTGCGCTGGCCATCGCGAAGTATCCGACATTACAGAAAATATCGGCCGATGGCGGCTATGCAGGCCAGTGTATCGTCAAGGCCCGCGACCAAAGCGGGATCGACCTGGAAATCGTCAAGCGCAGCGACGAGGGCTCCGGCGCGTTGTGGCAGAAAGAAGGCGAAGAACCTCCTGTTTCCGCCGGGTTCAAGGTCGTAAAGTGGCGCTGGTTGGTTGAGCGCACGTTTGGCTGGCTGGGTCGCCACCGGAGGCTGAGCAAGGATTACGAGGAAACGATTG
>CAMDBH010000096.1 GCA_945889325.1 Klebsiella pneumoniae | reverse complement strand
TGGGCCGCGCTCGCGTCCTGTCCCGGAGGGACATCTCGAACTGTAGCGGTGGACTTCAGTCCAACGCGTTGCCGCGATTGAGGTTTTCTTCGATTATTGCCCGCGGCCTCAGCCTAACGCCCCGTGATCGTTCTTGCGATAGCCCTGGTCGCAGATTACTCTTCGACGCCGGCCGTTGGCACGGCATCGCCGTCCACTGGTTCCAACAACGGCACGGGCGCTACTTGGGTCTCAGGCCAGCCGACAAACTTGGGAATCATCCCCAATTCAGCGTTGTATTTGATGTCGTCAATCACGCCGTCGTTGCGCATTTTGGTCAAAATGCCGATGGTTCGCTCGGCCCACCATTGCGTCCAAGCTTTGGATCCGCCTTTGAGGCCGTTTTGAAACACCGTGTTGCCGCAGCGCGGGCACGGCTTGTTCGCCGCGAGAAAAGCCGACTCCAAAGGCGATAACTTTGTGGCATCTTTTGCAAAATAGGCCTGCGCCGCCCGCGCTATACCGTACACTTTGGGGCCAAATTCGATCATGTTGACGTACATTTCCAAGATCCGATCTTTTTGCAAACGCCGTTCCATCTGCCAAACGATCAGCAACTCTTCAAATTTGCGCGATAAATTCTTGGCGCGGGTCAGATAGATGTTCTTCACCAATTGCTGCGTAATCGTCGAACCGCCGTACACAAAACGCCCGTAGTCCAAGTCCAAGCGGATCGCTCGCAACAGCAAACCCGGGCGAATGCCGCGGTGTTTGTAAAACGCGCCATCTTCGGTCGCGATCATCGACCATTTGGTCCATGCGGGCAGATCGGCCAGCGGTACCCATGACCCGCTGCTGGGTCCGACCATCACGTCGTCGAGCAAAATGCCGTTCTCATTGACCGGCCGCACAAAATCGACAGCAAGTTCATCGACATTTACGCCACTAAAGCGTTCGACTTCACATTTCTCGTCGTCCAACGCCAGATCCAGCGTCGCCTTGTAAACACCTTGCAGCGGCACCACCAGATCGACCATCCAGCTAATATCGCCTTTGGCTTCAATGGTCCCGATCGTCGACAGCATGCTCGGCGGAATGCTTTTGGCTACCGCGCCGCAGTCCTGCTTAGGCATTTCCGTGCGAATATGCACAGTTGGCTTATCTCGCAGCCCCGTCGCCTCCAGCAACAGCTTGACGTACGCCTTGCCGATGGCCAACTCCGAGAATTCCAGCTTCATCGAGCCATCGTTTTCCTGCACGTCGAGCGACAATTTTCCTGAAGCATTCAGATCTTCCAGCGGCTTTGGCGCCAGACGCCACCAATCGAAGCCGATCTTTTTCACCAAGAAATCGCCGGTGATCGTCAAACGACTCGCCGCGGCTTGGCCCAATTTCAGCTCTAAATTCAAAGCAATATCGCTGTCCGCCTTGACCATCACGCTGGACGACACCACCCGCAACGCTTGGGCAAATTGCCCGCCTTGCAACTTGAAGTGCGCCGCATCCAACTTGGAACCCGGACCACTATGCAGATCTGCTGTAATTTCACCCCACTGACGCTCATCGTCAAATGGCTTGGCCGTCACTTGCAGCGCGCGCAACCCCGCCGCATCCACCGCGCTCCACGTCAGCGTGATGTCCTGCACACCGCCAAAAGGCTTATTTGCACTCGGCCTTACGAGGCCAAAGCGCCCGCCGATCACTTCGACTTTGAGCCGCGGCGCCTCGGCGACCTTGTCCAGCGCTTTTTGAATCAGCGCATCCAGACCCAGCAATTTTTCATGCAAGTCACGCAAAGGTTTAATGTATTGTGTCACGGCCGAGATTTTTGCAGCACCGGGCTGGCGTTTGCCGTCGTCGGCCTTGTCCCCTGTTTTCTTGTCCGCGGCCTTTTTGTCCGTCGCCTTCTTGTCCCCCGGCTTTTCGACGGCAACGCCCGCAGCCCTTAATTTTTCAGCGACTTTGGCTTCAACCTTCTTGCGCCGCTGGTCGGGCGGCAGTTCTGGATCGATGATCTCTTCTTCCACATCGTCTTCAATTTGCGCGCGCAACTTGGCGGTCTCGGCGGCCGTTATTGCTTTCCAAAGGTATTTGCCACCCGGGACGGCGTCCATTGCGTCTTCACGCCAAGGCAGATCGGCTGATGGTTGCTCGACTTTGAGGGCAACCAAAGCTTCCATCGGGTGCTCTCCCGGCATGCGATCGGTGCGCAACTCGACGGCGGCCACGCCGATCACGCCAACGTCGCCGGGAATGGTGACTTTCAAGTCATTTAGCCGTGTTGCAATGCCGATTTCGGCGCCCTCACCGCCGCTGAGCGCTAGCGTCAGGCTCTCTGCGGTGCCGTTCCAGATCCGCGGCCCCTTGTTGGCCACCGCTGCGGAAGTCGGACTCGGATTGGGCGGCGGCGGAGCGGCAGGTGCACCGGGCTTTTTACCCTTGGGTTTAGGGGCATCTGGCGCAGGAACTGCCGCTGCGGCCGCTTTTTCCGGTACCGAAAAGGCGATAGTTTCCGCCCTTACGCCCAAGCCGCCCGTGCGATCGGGGCGCACCCGTTTGACCGACAGCACGACTTGCTCGCCTTTGCGCAAAGTCACGTCCTCGATGGCTGGGCCGTCGACGGCATCAAACCCAAAACCTGTGACAGCAACCGAATCAACGCCGAGGGGCAACGGGGCATTGTCGGGCATTTTTAAGCGAAATTCTGGAGCAAATTTAGCCTGCAGCTTGGGCGGACCGTCTTTTTGCGGCACGAGCGATGCGCTCAATTTGCTCGCCACTGTGCCGTCGAGCATCGCCGATAAGTCCCCAATTCCGTTAGCCAAATCTAAATGCACCGCAATATCGTGGGCGCGCAAACCTTGGGGCAGATACTGGCTGCCTTTGCCCTTGACGCGGATAGTGACGCCGCCCTGTTCTAGCGCAAATGCTGAAGTAGAAACGGATTTATCTTCCGGCTCGTTGGGCTGTTTTTCTTTGCGCGGAAAAATCTTGCGCGCCGCCTTGTACAGTTCCAACATCTCCTTAGGTTTGCCGTCGTCGAGCAGCACATCCAGTTGAAATACTTTGATTTGCGTGCTGTTCGGCCGGCGTTTGCCCATCAGCAGTTTCCACACCGAAAACTCCGCGTGGGCCTCTTGCAGCGCAAAAACGCTGCTGCCGTCGCCGCGCTTGAACACAAGGCCACTCAAATGCGCCTTGCCCAGCGGACTCACGGAAACATCTTGAAGCGTCAGGGTAAGTCCCGCTTCTTTGGCCAGCAATTCCAGCTTGCCGCGCACGATGCTGCCGGCCATCGCGCTGCCGACGACGACCGTCAACGCAACGATGCCTACCAGGCTGCCAAAGACGATCCAAGGCCATTTGCGGCGTGAAGTTGCGCCCTTGCGTCCAACCGGTGGTTTGATGGCGCTGCGCGGCGGCGATCGTTCGTTCATGGGAAATCACCTTGGGCGCATGGGTCGCAAAGAGTATTGGCGCAGTCGGTAGGGCAATCGCCGCGATCACCCGCGCCGCGCTGCGCGCGAGCGAGTCTAAGCGCTTTTGCCAAACTGTCAGGAAATTGGCGCGAAAACTACAACTACGCTGCCGGCGGAACAATTTCGTCCGCGGCGGGCAGGGTAGTCACCATGGCCGCTGCGACCATTTCGGCGATATCTAAAGTTTTAACGGGCACTTGCATATCCTTGGCCTTGACCCCATCGCTCAACATCGTCATGCAAAAGGGGCAACTGGACGCAATCACTTCCGGTTGGGCTTCCAAAAGTTGATCGACGCGCAAGTTGTTGACCCGTGTGCCAATTTTTTCTTCCATGAACATGCGGGCGCCACCTGCGCCGCAGCACATGCCCAACTTCTTTTGCCGATCGATGTCGCCGAGTTGCACGCCTGGAATCGCCGCCAGCGCCGCGCGCGGTTCATCGTACACGTCGTTGTGCCGTCCCATGTAGCAACTGTCGTGAAATACGACCTTTTTAGGCGCCGTTTCCGGTTTGAACTTGATTTTGCCCTGCTCGATCAGCTGCGGAATCAGCATGCTGTGGTGAACAATCTCAAATTTTCCACCGAGTTGCGGATATTCATTCTTGATGGTGTTAAAACAATGCGGACAATTGCTGACAATTTTTGTCACTCCGCCCTCGTTAAATGCCTCAATATTTGCCTTGGCTTGCTCTTGGAACAGGTATTCATTGCCGATTCGCCGCGCAGGGTCGCCTGAGCACTTCTCCTTTTTGCCCATGACCGCGAACTTGATCCCGGCCTCGCGCAAAATCTTCACGGTCGCAAGCGTAATGTCCTTGGCGCGATCGTCAAATGAGCCCGCGCAACCAACATAGTATAAATACTCAGGATTTGGTGTATCGGCCAGAGTCGGAATGTCCAACCCCTTGGCCCAATCGCCGCGTTTGCCCGACGGCATTCCCCATGGATTGCTCTTTGTTTCCAGATTCTTGAGGGTTGTCTCTACTTCTTTGGGCATCTCATTGCGCGTCATGACCAAGTGGCGCCGGATATCCAGAATCTTGTCGACATGCTCGATCATCACCGGGCACTGTTCGCTGCAACTGCGGCAAGTCGTGCACGACCAGATCGCATCGGGGTTGACCGACGCAATGAGTGCTGGCAGGGCGTTCTCGGCATTTTTCTGGTCTTTTGAGCTGACTTGGCCCGCAATCGCCAACTGCGCCGTGGGCACGGCGCGACCTTGCAGCATGCGGTCGGCGTCGGCGTACACATGATCGCGGATGTCCAAAATGATCATCTTTGGATTCAGTGGCTTACCTGTGGTCCACGCCGGGCAGTTCACTTCGCAGCGACCGCATTCCGTGCACGTATACAAATCAAGCACTTGCTTCCAAGAAAGGTCTTCACTCGCCGACAGACCCAGCGGCACTTCATTTTCCAATTTTGTTTCAATATCGGCGATGTACGACAGCGAGCCCTTTGGCTCTAGCTTGGATAGAAAAACATTGGGCAGCGACGTAATGACGTGAAAATGTTTGGACAGGGGCAACAAGTTGAGAAAAGTCAAAACAATCGTCAAGTGTGTCCAGTAGTTGACTTCACCCAACTGCTGCTGAAGCGTCGCGTCGATGTCCGAATCGGCAAAGGCATGGGCCAAAAAGCCACCGATAGGTGAATGGGCAACGTGGTCAGCGGCATGCGGCACGTGGGCTTTGATCAGACCGCCGTAATGCAGGCCTTCAAACAAGAACTCAGTGACCATCAACATACCGATAAAGCCAAGGATCAGCAGCGCTTCGCCACTGTACGCAATTCGCTTGGGCTTGACGATCAAGCGGCGATAGAAAAAGCCCAAAATCGACAGGAGGACGATCGCGACGGTAATATCTTTGCAAAACGAGTAGATCGGTTCGATCAGCGGTAGGTCGAAATCGGGCATGAACGCTTGGGCGAACAACTGTGTCGTGCGGCCGCCTAGAATGACAAAGCCCCAAAAGGTCAGCGCATGGAGCAGACCAGAGTTGAATTCTTTGAACATTTTTGACTGGAACAGGCCAACAGTGAGCAAGTTCTTGGCGCGATCGCCGACGAGATCCCAACGGGTTTCAGGCCTTGCGGCCATGAGCACGCGCAAGCGCGCATACATCGTTCGCGCAAACAGGCCTACGCCGACAAGGAGCAATACGCCGCCGACTAAAGCTCTGTATTCGTAGCTCATTTCGCATTCTCCGTCGGCGTGATCCGCCGAATCGCCTGCACGGCGTAGGTCGCTTCGCCGCGACCCATGCAGCGGCGCTCGCGCAAAGTGGGCGGCAGGTCGGCGCGCGGATCGTCGAGCCTCGTTACGTCAAAGTTCATGTTTTCACGCAGCATGCCTTCTGCCCAGGTGCTGTAGTCGTACACGTCGGTTTTCAGCAGCAGCCGCCCGCCGGGTTTGAGAATTTTCACGGCGTTTTCGATAAAATCTTCAGAAATCAAGCGCTTGCGAATATGTTTGTACTTCCACCACGGGTCAGGGAAAAACACGAACAGTTCATCCAAGGTGGCCGGTTCTACCAGAAAGCTCAACATTTCTCGCGCATCGACTAGGCACAAAAGTGCATTTGGTACACTGTGTTTGAGCAGTCGCGCGTTGGCTTCCTCGCAAAATTTTCGCCGAACTTCAAAGCCGATGTAGCGGGCGTTCGGCTCGCGCAAGCAATACGCCGTGGCAAACACCCCCATTTGGAACCCGATTTCGATGACCAGTGGCCGCAACGGATCGGGTGCGCAATGCTCCCGCGCCCGTTGTAAATCGGCGTCGATAAAAATCGGGTCGAGGATGAATTCACCCTGCACGCCGGAAGCTTTGCCGAATTCGCGGCGTTTTTCCAACGATCCGCCGATCAGCGATCGTTTGGCTAGGCGCTGCCTTTGCTCAATTTGCTCGAACTCAAGCTTGGGATCGACAATGTTAAATTTGCGCTGCGCCATGGGCCGTTATCCTAGCGCACTGCGTCAAAGTCGACAATTGCGCCCAAAATAAGCTATGTCTGGAGCATGACGACCCAAACGCCCGCGCCTGCCGAGCACAAAGCCGCGAATAAAACGCTGTTTGCCGCTGGGGTCTTGCTGGCCATGTTTGGCGTGTCGCTCTCGATTGCGCTGTATACAGGCCACCTTCTGTTGCAAGGAGGCCCGACGTCGCCGTTGTTTTCCCAACTGCCCGCAGACTGCCAAGCCGTGATCGTACTGTCGCAACCGCACAAGCTGCGCGCGGCGCTCCAAAGTGTGGCGTTGCCCGCCGTGGCGACCCAATTGTTGGCGCACAATTTTCCGCAGTTGCTCGACGCGGCGCAAAAGTTGGATCTTTCGGGTGACAAACCGATGGCCATCTGTGCGCTGCAAGACGGGGAAGTGCTGGTCGTCAAAGACGATGCGGCCCACGCCGGCACGCCAGGATTGGCGGTCAATTTGGATCAATCTGCGGATTTTCAGGAGGCATTGGAACGCGCAGGCGGCGGGCAACTTCAGCTTTACCTCACAGCAGCCGCGCTTCAAAAGCAATTCGACCGCAACAGTGCGGTGGGAAAAGTGCTTTTTGGCATGCAGGACGTGCGTTGGCTGGCGGGCGCGCTTCGCGTCGATGACAAGGCCGCGCGGGTGCATTTGCACTTGGGGGCTGGGCAACGCGGCGCGGTGTGGCTCAAGCAACACTTTGATCCGCCGCAGGATTGGAATCCGCTGCGCCAAATCGACAGCGAGGCAGTCGCGGTCGCCTTGGTCAACTTTGAGCCGCGCGCGCTCCCGGCGGCCAATGATGTGCCCGGCGTGGCGGACCTGGACGCCTTGTTGCGATCACAAGTAGGCATTTCATTTGCAGATTTGGCTGCGGTGTCGACTGGGCATCTGTTGTGGCAGCAATTGCCTGCGGGGCAACAATGGCTCACGGTGCCCCTGCTTTCTGAAACACCCCTTCCGCCTTCGATACGCGCAACCCATTGGCCGCAACAGCAGATTAAATCTACGCTTTTGCTAGCCAAAGACCATCAGTCAATGGAGACCGCGCTGGATTTGATTGGGCGCGCTTCGTTTCATATCACCACCGGCGCCAGCAATGGCCGAGAATCATTGGTAAATAAGCCGATCGACCTAGATCGGCAACGCCTGTTTACCCAGACCCAAGGGATTTGGCTGGCCAAGGATGCGACCGCGACGGGGCTGACTGGGCCCGCTCAACTCGAATGGTTATGGCTAGATACAGGCCTGATCGCCGAATGGACAGTACCGGTTGCGAAGTAATTTCAATGCATAGGCGAGGTGCGTCGATGTCTGATCGTCTAGCCCATTACGGCGTAATTTTGGAACAATGTGAGCCTTTTCTGATCGCAGGCGACGACATCGCGGCGGCGCTGAACCTGTGTCCAATCGGCGTGCAAATACCGCCGCAGAACGTGTTCCACCCCCAACAGCGCAAGAACGCGGATTTCTTGGCGATGCTGCAACTCGTCGATCGATTGACCTTCGGCCCATTTGGCATGGAAATGCCGCCTTGGGTTTTCTACGACTGCGCGGTGATGCCCGGCGCGGTGTTTGGCTTGGGGATTTTGGCCGATCGCTTGGAAGAATGGGCGCGCGATGCCATGAAAGTGCCGGATACCTATCATGGTCTGGTGCCGGTGTCGCAATTCATCGCCATCCCGATGCTGGGTGGTTTTTCGCCCGATGAGGCTTGGCCGACAACCTGGCTGATGTACACGCTTGAATCGCTCAATCAAGTTTCGCCCGGCATCGCGCCCGCCGGTGTGTTGAAATTGACGCTGGCGCTCGGGCTGAAAGTCTTTCCGATTCAGACACTTTACGGCACGACCCAATGGCGATCGCCCAAACTTGCGCCGTATGCCGATCTTGGCCCTCTGGAATTGGTGACGGCGTACACGCCTGCGCACTCGATGCCGCGAACGCTGAGTTTTCGCTTGAAGCTCAAGGATATCCACCATTCGAGTTTGTTGGTTTCACCGCGGGTTCACCCCGACGCGCCACCGCCCAACGCCCTGCTCGACGTGGATGATGTGGAAGCGCTGAAGGACCTTCAGCAAAAAATCGAGGATGGTCAGCGGGTTTTGGTCGTAGGCCACCCGATTGAGCACGGGGCGCACGTGCGGGTGCCGCTGTATTTCGACGCCAAAGGCAGGTAACAAATGTCGACCCAACTGCCTTTCATGATTCGCAATCCCTCGTTGCTGACAGAACTTGTGCCGTACCTTGTGAGCACAAAGTTAAACTTGCCGCACCTCAATTTGGCGCCGTTTGGACTGCCGGTGGATCCCGCCAATGTGATCGACCCTTTGCGCATGGAATCAGAAGTATTTCTACGGCTTTTGCACCGGTTGGACGGCCTGACTTTTGGCCCCGAAGGCATGCCGATGCCGCGCTGGGTATTTTTCGATTGTGCGGAGCTGCCAGGTGCGATCTACGGACTGGGTCGACCGGCAGCGACATTGTGGCCAAAAGCTAGGGAACTGTTCAAAATTCCTGCCGATTATACGGGCCTCGTTCCTGTTTCCATGTACGTCGCCATTCCGATGCCGCGGTCAGGCACATGGTTTGGCCACAACTTATCCAGCCTTGCGCCGGTTTTTGCCGAGCACGGCGTGACAGACATCGACCTGCGTGGATTGGGCAGTGTCACCAAAGGCTTGGGGCTGAAATGCTTCCAAGTACGCGATTTTTTGGGGGCGACCCAGTGGCTGTCAAAGGCGCTGTATATTCACGTTAAATTCGGACCGTTGCGCTTGTCCACCGCGTTTACGCCTGCGCATTCGGAGCACGAAACGCTGACCTACGGCTTTGCGGTCACGGATGACGCGTTGCGCGCATCCATGGGCGATCCGACGGTACAACTGACTAGACCCAAAACCGATTTCTGGATTGACGCCCATGATCCATCGGCCATGATCGCGTTGCAGGATCGCATCGAGAGCGGCGCGCAATTTGTGATTCCGGATGCGCCGCGGGCTACTCAAGCGGGCGGTACCTTGGTGCCGATCACGCGGATTGGCTAGCGAAATGAAAGCGGTGCTAGGCGGGTTGTGGCGGCAGGGCTATCGCAAGAACGATCACGGGGCGTTAGGCTGAGGCCGCGGGCAATAATCGAAGAAAACCTCAATCGCGGCAACGCGTTGGACTGAAGTCCACCGCTACAGTTCGAGATGTCCCTCCGGGACAGGACGCGAGCGCGGCCC
>CAMDBH010000095.1 GCA_945889325.1 Klebsiella pneumoniae | reverse complement strand
GGGCCGCGCTCGCGTCCTGTCCCGGAGGGACATCTCGAACTGTAGCGGTGGACTTCAGTCCAACGCGTTGCCGCGATTGAGGTTTTCTTCGATTATTGCCCGCGGCCTCAGCCTAACGCCCCGTGATCGTTCTTGCGATAGCCCTGCGTACTCCGTCCCCTCAAGCTCCGCGTTTAGGTGTAGCCCAATGGGCGTATCTACATGAAAATAATAATGATAGGTATTTGCGATGTTGGTCATGTTTTAGTTCGAACAGCCTGGGTAGTCCGGTTCACAAACGCATTCTACATTGCCGCCGATGAGCCCAAGTATGCACTTACCCGAATATTTGCACTGCGTGCTGGCTGCACAATCTGCTGTCGATGTGGCCACGCAGTTGCCGCCGCTCGCGGAACACTCACCATAGTATTTGCAACTCGCGAGCGAATTTCGACAATCATTATCCTGTGTCGCTTCGCAATGGCCATTCAGATAGCTGCAGTAGCCAAATTGTTTGCAATAAATTGAACTGCGGCAATCGCCCTCCGACGAGGCGACACAAACATTGGACAGCAGGGCACACTTCCCAGTCGATCGGCACTCGAGCGAGCCGCGACAATCCTGATCGGAAGTGGGGCCGCATCCGTCGCCGACGAGGTGGCACGCCGCGTACTCTCGGCAGGCGCCGGATTTTTGGCAATCTTCCTGCGATCTCGCGACACACTCCAAGCGGTCACTCGACTTCGCACAACATGTTCCGTGGTATTCGCACTGCGGAGAATCGGTGCATCCCAGCCAGCACTCATAATTATTCGCACAACCATGCCCAAGTCTGCAGCCCGCGTCGATCGTCGGCACGGCGTCAAACACAGGTTGGTCCACAGAATTTGACGTGCTCTCAAGCACTGTGATGTCCGCGCCTTGCGGAGCGTCAACGACACCGACTGCGGTCGGCGGGTTTTCGACGAAGCAACTGATGCAGGACACGACCAACGCGCACGCAGCAACCACATCCAATCTGGCGAATATACGCGGATTCACGTTTCACCATCTGATCGCAAAGAACCCAAAAGTCGACCGGCTAAACATTGAAAAACCGCGCGTGCGCGCGCAAGCGCAGCGCCTGCCATTGCCCGCCCGCGCCCACGATCGACAGATTCTTTGCCCAAATGCGCAATGTGCCCGCCGGGATCAAGTTCGCGCCGATGCTCGTCGCTAGGATCGTGCCGGTCTGCACCTGCAAATTGCCAAAATTCGGCCCAGTCGGCGGCACCAATGTAAACCGAGTACTGAAACAATCTTCAAAACTCGCATCGGTGTTGATCAAATTGGGTGCCAAAGAGCGCGCCACGTTGACGGCGATGCCGTTGGCGTGTGCATTGACCAAGCTGAATTCCAAAGTCAATGCCATCGACGCACCATCGGGCACCACCAACCAGCGTTCGGGGCCAATAACCCATTTGTATGCGCCCTTATTTGCACCCGCGGAATCGTCGGGATCGAGGACGATAAATTCATCAAGCCAAAGAAAATCTTCACCAATGGCTATTCGCCCCCCCCCCCGTTGAAGTTTTAGCCGTGCCCATGCAAATTGCGTATTCCGTTTGAAATCATTTGGTTCTCCTGCGATCGCCGCGTTGTCCGTTTCAGCCCCACCTGTCTCGATGTTAGCCCTGCCGCCGACCAAGTCAAGCGATTTTTTTCGGGCGTGGCGTGCGCTAATGATTGGATTGTCTACGACGCCCGCAACCCAACCGCAAAACTCGTCAGCTGTTCACCCAACAGGCCGCGCAAAGTCAACCGCACCTCGGGCGCCTGCGCTTGCCCGTGGGCAAAATGGCAAACGCCATACTGCACACGCTTTGGCTGCAAGCCATTGCGCCAACTAGCGATTTCCCGCCACGTCCGTCCGTCGACGCTATGCCACAGGTGTACGCGGTTGTCTACTTCATTGACGCCGCCTTCCAAGCCCGTTGAGGCCAACAGCGAACCATCCGCCAGCGCCGCAATGCCATGCACAGGCCCTTGTACTTGCTGGGTTTCCAGCAATTCCTGAGTGAGGCGGTCCCATCGCAGCATTCGATTGCCAAACGCCCCCGCATCTGAGCCCGCATCCGTACCCCAAATCACGGCATCTTGCTGAAAAACCACAGCAATCGCCCGCCAAAGCTGGCTGCCCCCGCCCACGCAATGCCAACTCAAACCGCTATCCACACTGCGGTAAATCGCGCTCTCCGCATCGGAGTCGCCCGTCCCCAGCCAAAGACTGCCATCCGCGGGATCTTGCTGAATAAAATGGATATGCCGTGCCACCCCAGGCGCAAAAGTCTTGACAATCTGAAACGTCCGCGCCCCATCGTCGCTGCGCCACAAGTGAATCGGCTGTTTCCGTTCGCGGTTCAGACTGTACATCGCCACAAAAACCCGATGCTTATCATCGACCAACACCCCATGCCGCGTCGGCTTTCTAAAACCTTCAAACTTGAGGCCGGTCTGCCAATTTCCTCCCTTGTCCCTCCTAACCAAGCTACCAGAAATAACCGCGATTTCAGCACCATCCCCCAACGGCCCCCAAAAATGCACCCCCAACCGCAGCGCCAAATTCACCAGCGGCAGCCGTGCACCGACCTGCTTGAAAAAAACCTCCGGCACCTCCCCCGCGTCCCGCCAATCGCCGCCGCCCTCCGCAAAAAGCAAACGATACCCGCAACTAGCCCACCAGCGCCCGCGCGCAAACCCATGCACAACAACACCTGGCCACCGTTGCAAAATTTGCAACTGCCCGCGATCCCGCTGCAAAAAACCTTGAATTATTCCCACATCCCACACTTCGCCTTCTGCACGGGCGCGAGCGCAGCGTAGCGCAAAACCGCCGGAGGCAAAAGCAATGCGCAGCCAATCCCGCGGGCAGGGCAAAACCGCCCGAGGCAATCGGGGCGGGGTCAGGTGTTAACACTTAACAATTTCCTGCGGAAACTGTTAAGTGTTAACACCTGACCCCTGTTGCCAAAAGTTACGAGCAAAAAATCCCCGAGCCAGCGGGCCCACCGGCCCGCCGCGCACCCAAAACCCAAAAGCGCGGCGGCAGAGGTAGAACATCCCCGTGGTCGCAAGCGCAGCGCACGACCGCGGGCCGAGAAAAGACAGACGCCGCGCCGCCCCAAAACTACCCTAACTCCTTAAAACTAAAAGGCGTAGGATTCCAAAGGGGCCGCGCCTCGGGCCCCTTTGGCCGCCGTCAGGCGGAACCTGTCTAAGATAAAAATGTCTTGTTGTCGAGCGCCGTTAGGCGCAAAATCAGCCCTTGCAAATGGAAGCCGCGCGCAGCGCAAACGCATTGCGCAGCTAAAAGCCGCCCGCAGGGCAAAAACGCCACTGCCTGCAAGGCAGCACCCGCAAACTGCGTTTGCGGCGGACGGCGGGCACGGAGACCCGCCGCTACACAAACTTATTTAATATCAGAAAATTATGCGCTAGAAGCCAACTGCCCGCAAGGCAAAAGCTGGACCGCTAAGGGCAAAACCCAGCGGAGCGCTAGGGAACGCAGCCCGGCAACGTCAAATGCACACAAGTGCTATTAAACGTATCGCAAGTATCCGCCGTGCATTTCTTGGCATCATCGCAATCGCTGTCCAGCTTGCATTGCGCATTGGGATTGCAGCCTTGGATCGGCGCATTGAAGCAGGTGCCATTGGCCACATTGCAAATGTCACTGGTGCACACGTTACTGTCGTTGCAGTCATTGTTGACTGTGCACTTGGGCGTCAAGTTGCAATTGGCCAACGCCTGATACAGGCAAGTGCCGGTGTAGACATTGCAAACTTCAAACGTACAAGCGTTCTTGTCATCGCAGTCCGTATTGACCTTGCAAGCGCCGCCGCAGCCCTGCACGACTTGGTAGTTGCAAATGCCGTTTTGCGGCTGACACGTGTCAGTCGTGCACGGATTGCCGTCGCTGCAGTTGGCTGTCTTACCAACGCATTTGCCAGCCGTGCATGTGTCGCCAGTCGTACACGCCGCGCCGTCCGAGCAAGCCCCAGCATTGAGCGCCGTCATCACGCACTTGCCATTTGTGCACTTATCAGTCGTGCACACGTTGTTGTCATTGCAGGTCGCGTCGGTTTGGCAGTTGGCGTTGCAACTTGGAATGGCCGTGAATTGGCAAGTGCCGGGCTGGCCGCCGCCGGGTCCGCCGCCGCCTTGGTTGCTGCAAGCATCGTTGGTGCAGGCGTTGTTGTCGTTGCACACGACCGGTGTGCCCGCGCAGGCGCCGTTGACGCACAAGTCGGTGGTGGTGCAAGCGATATTGTCGTTGCACACCGTATTGCCCGCTGCCGGTGCATTGAGGCACTTGCCACTGGTGACGTCGCAACTGTCCAACGTGCAAACGTTGTTGTCGTTGCAGCTCACCGCAGCACCAGCAACGCACTTGCCGTTGGAACAAGTATCGGCCGCCGTGCAGACCAAGCCGTCGCTGCAAGCAATGCCTGTCAGCAACGTATACAAGCACTTGCCGGTGGTGCAGGCATCGCCGGTGCAGGCATTGGCGTCATCGCAATCGGCGACTTTGGCGCAAACCTTGCCGCAATTGGCAATCGGCGTTGAGGCGCACTTGCCGGTCTTACTATCGCAAGCATCCGTTGTACAAGGATCTTTGTCGTCGCAAGCCAGCAACTTGCCCGTGCACACGCCGCCCGCGCACGCGTCGCTGGCGGTGCAGGTGTTGGCGTCGTCGCAAAGGCCGCCGTCAATGGCGGCGCTATGCAAACAAGTGCCATTTTGGCTGTTGGGGTTGCAAGAATCCAACGTGCACGGATTGTTGTCCGTGCAAGCCTTCGGTGTGCCAACACACAGGCCCGCATTGCACGCACCATTGGTCATGCACGGGTTATTTGTGTTGCAATTACCGCCGCTTGTCGCGATGTAAACGCATTTGCCCTGCAAGCACTGGTTGTCCGTGCACGGATTCTGGTCGTTACACTGGTTGTTGCCGTTGCAGTTGTTGCCGCAATTGGGCACCACAATGTTTTGGCAAGCACCTGAAAGTGCATTGCAACTGTCAATGGTGCACACGTTGCCGTCATCGCAAGCCAACGGCGTGCCCACGCATTTGCCGGTCTTGCAAGCATCACCTGACGTACACGGCAACCCATCCGAACACAAAGCGCCGTCCGCCATGCCATTCCATTGGCACAAGCCCGTGGCCGGATTGCAGGCGTCGCTGGTGCACGCGTTGCTGTCGTCGCAGTTGACCGCTTTGCCGGCCACGCAATTGCCCGCTTTGCAGCTGTCGCCGCTGGTGCAACCGTTGCCGTCGCTGCAAGCCGATCCGTCCAAAATGACCGACGCGCATTTGCCCGTTTGGCAACTCTCACCAGTGCAAGGGTTTTTGTCGTCGCAATCTACGTCGACTTTGCAGTTGCCGCCGCAGCCGATGATCGGGTTATACGCGCATTTTCCGCCCTTGCTGTCGCAGACATCGATCGTGCACGGATCCTTGTCATCGCACACGACGGGCGTGCCGCCTATGCAGAGGCCTCCCTGGCAGACATCGACAATCGTGCATGAATTCGCGTCATTGCACGGCAAGCCGCCGCCGCTTGGCGAACTGATGCAACCGCCCGTCGCGGGCGAACAAGTGTCGGTGGTGCAAGCGTTGCCATCGTCACAGACGACTGGTTTGCCAAAACATACGCCGCTGTTGCAGGTTTCACTGATCGTGCAATTGTTGTTGTCGATGCAAGGGTTGCCGCTCAATGCGACGTGCTGGCATTTCTGTTGCACGCAACTGTCCGTTGTGCAAGCGTTGTTGTCATTGCAATTGCCGCCGCCGGGGCCGCCACCGCCACCGCAGTTGTTTTGCGGGTTGCAGCCTTGGATTTGCGCAAATACGCAGCCGCCGCTGTTCGGGTTGCAGACGTCAAGCGTACAAGCGTTGTTGTCATTGCAAACCACCGCCGCGCCAGTGCATTTGCCAGCGCCGCACACATCGCCGCCGGTGCAAGGGCTGCCGTCGTCGCAAGGGGTTGCCACGCCGGTCGGCGTAAAGACGCACTTGCCAGTCGTGGCATCGCAGGCATCGCTGGTACAAATGTTGCTGTCGTTGCAACCCAAAGCCACGCCGCCGATGCAAGTTCCGCTTTTGCACGAATCACCGTTGGTACAAGCATTGTTGTCCGAACAAGCCACGCCATCGGCCGGAGATTCCACACATTTACCGCCCAAGCACTGATCTTTTGTGCACGGGTTGGCGTCGTCGCATTTGGCGTCGCTCGCACATTGGTCGCCGCAACCGACAATGATCGTCGAGGCGCACTTACCCGTTTTCACATCGCAACTGTCCTGCGTGCACGGTTTGCCGTCGTCGCAGTTCGGCGCGCCTGCGCCGCTGCAATTGCCATTTTGGCAAGTGTCGACCGTTGTGCAGGGGTTGTTGTCATTGCACGGCACATTGTCGGCGCCCGCAACGGAATAGCACTTGCCAGTCGACGGGTTGCAGGCATCTTTGGTGCAAGGATTGCCGTCATCACAAGCCGTCAGCCCGCCCGCACACAGGCCATTTTGGCAGGAATCGGCGCTCGTGCAGGCGTTGTTGTCGTTGCACGGGTTGCCGTTCATCGGCTGGTGCTGGCATTTGCCTTGCTGGCAGCCATCTTGTGTGCACGGGTTGTTGTCGTTGCACTGTCCCGGGCCGCCGCCGCCAGGGCCACCACCACCTTGGCAATCATTGCCACAATTGGGAATCGGTGTGGCGACGCACAGGCCGGTCGACGGGTTGCAAGCGTCGGCAGTGCACGCGTCATTGTCATTGCAAACCACGGCATTGCCAATGCACGCACCGGCTTTGCACACGTCCGTATTGGTACACGGCGCTTTGTCATCACACCCGCTGCCGTCGGCTGCGAGGATGCTTGCGCATTTTCCGGTGACGGGATTGCAAGAGTCGCTGGTGCAGGCGTTGCCGTCTTCACAAACAGCTGCCGCACCGGCAACGCATTTGCCCTTGACGCAGGAGTCGCTGATCGTACATAGATTGCCATCCTCACAAGCGCCGTCCTGCGCTGTCGATACACACAAGCCGCTGGCGGGATCGCAGGCATCCTTTGTGCAAATATCTTTGTCATCGCAAGCTTGCGGTGCGCCTTTGCACGCCGCTCCGCTGCAAGTGTCGCCGCTTGTGCACGGGTTGCCGTCGTTGCAAGCCGCGCCGGCTTGCAGGGCATAACCGCAAAGTCCCGCGGTGCAAGTGTCTTTGGTGCAATCATTTTTGTCGTTGCAATCGCCGTCTGCTTTGCAATTTTTGCAGTCGACAATCGCCGCATGGGCGCACACGCCGGCGACCGCATCGCAACTGTCGGCGCTGCAAGCGTTGCCATCGTCGCAATCGCCTGAGCTTTTGCACGGCGGGATGCAGCCAGGCTTGGACGCAAACACGCAATCGGCAGTCGTTGGATCGCAGCTGTCGGCCGTGCACGGGTCGGAATCGTCGCAGATTTTATTTTGCACTGCGGCGCAAACACCGGCCGAGCAAGCCGATTTCAGGGCGCAAACGCCGCTGTTGGCGCAAGCGCTGCCGTCGGGTGCCTCTTGGGCCACGCAAATGCTGTTGACGCACGCGGCGACTTGGCAACTCAACACCGCGACTTTGCCGCCGCAGTCATCGGCAATCTGGCAACCCGCGGGCGGCAGATCCGGCAACGGCGCGTCAGCTGGGCCAAAGTCAAACGGATTTGGCACGTCGCCGCCAACCGGCACATCGGCACCAACGGCTACGTCCGCACCGATTCCGAAATCATCGTTGGCGACAATATCGGTCACCCCTGCGTCATCCGCGCCGGCACCTGCATCTTTGCCATCGGCCATGGCCACGTCGCCGTTTTGCCCATTGGCGTCCTCGCCAGTTGGATTGGCGTTGTCGACCACGACATCGTCGCCGCAGCCGACAAACAAGCTGCTGGCGGCGCCGCCGCCGAGCAAAATGCCGGCAGATAAGCCAAATTGAATCAAAGTATTGAGTGGCAAACGTTTTGCGATATTCATGGCCGATTCCTTTGAGACTAGTGACGCTCTTTCTGTGGTCTGGTGACGCAACTGCGGCGCCTGAGGTGAGCCTAGCAAACCTCGACAGCGTATTGTGGCGCCCTTACATTCGTTCATGAATTGATTAGCGTTAAGAACTGTTAACGCGCGCCAGTCAACGGCCACAACTGGTGGCGCTGCGCCGCCTGCACCGCCGGTCTTGCCAGTGTGTGCGCTCTATCATGGGCAATAAACGCCTGTTTCCACGCGGACAGCGTGCCACCCGCCTGCATCGCCGCCAAAATCGCATGACCCATGTCGATGCCGCCCATGCTCAAGCGGTATTCGATGTACGCTTGCCGCGGCGAATCAAAACGCACATCCACCCGACCGCCCAGACCGCGTTGAATCCGTTTGAGCTTTTTCATTTGCGTCTCAACGGCTTCAAACGGTGCCTGCGCCAGTGGCGTATGCAATTTGGGCACAAAAGGCGACAGGGTGATGGCCGTCGACATGCGCTGGCTCAGACGCTGGCTAAAATCGATCAGTTCATCGATATCGCGCTCCTCTTCGTCCGGCAGCCCGATGATCACGTACATTTTGAACAGCCGCATGCCCACGCGCCGCGCTTGCTCGCACGCGCCCAGCAGGTGACGCTCCCTGATACCTTTCATCATTTTGCCGCGCATGCGTTGGCTCGGCGCATCCGACGCCACGGTCATCGTGCGGTAGCCGCCTTGGAACAGCAGATCGACAAATTCATCGTCCTCATCCAAGCGATCAGCGCGCAAAGACGAGATACCGATCTGCTTGCCTCTGTCGATCGCCGCTTTGAGCGCGCCTTTGATCGGCGCCCAATCGGACACCGCAGCACCGACAAAGCCAACACGCGGTGCTTGTTGGTATTCCGGCCGATCTAACGCCGCGATCACGCGATCGAGTTCGGGCTCGCGCATGGGTGCGACCGGCGCGCGCACCACGCAAAAGCTGCAATAACGCGGACAACCGCGGCTCGCTTCTAAAAGCATCATGTTCTTGAATTCAGCCTGCGGACTGTGCCATTGCCCCAGCGCGGGCAAGCAATCGCCGCGCACGCTGATTTGATTGGGTACGGCGTCGTTGTGCACGCTCGGCAGCCAAAAGCCTTGGATATCGCGGGCGGCCTGCAACATGGCCGTGCGATCCAGCCCTTGGGCAAACCAGTCCAACAAGGTGAAAACGGCCAAATCGGCTTCGCCCATCACGACAATATCGGCAAAAAGCCCGAGTGGCAGCACGTTGGAAGTCGTCAGCGGCCCGCCGACGATCACGATCGGATCGCGCAGATCGCGCGCACTCGCCAGCGGCGACAGGCCAGAGGCTTGCAGCATCATAGCCAAATTGCCGATATCCAGTTCATAGGCGATTGAAAAAAGCACCGCGGCGTAATCGCGCAGCGGCTTGGCAAATTCCAGGCTGGTAATCGGCGTCAGTGTGCCGCCATCGACCATGCTTTCTGGCATAACTGCGCGATGACACGCAACTTTATCGTGGCTGTTCAGGGCGCGGTAAATCACCTGATAACCCAGCGAACTGCCAGCCACGCGGTAGGTATTTGGGTAGCACAGCAGCACTTCGTGCGGCGCGCGGCGCAAAAGCGTGCCGGTTTCATCGGCGATCAGCGGATTTTTGCCATGGGCATGGCGCGGTGGCGGACGGGCGGACAAAGGGCTTTCCAACAAATTCGCAGAACTGCGGTGCGTCAGTCTAACAGCGATCGGGGGCCGGGGCTAGCGTCGGGTGAGGATCCAAAATCGGGCTCTCGAATTTCCGCAATCAGGTTGCCAAATCTGGTGGCAGGCAACCGCGAGTAGCCAATTCCCAAATCAAACCTAGATGTTCGCACCGGAGTTGAGCTGGGTCAGCCCCGCATCGGGGCTTTACATCACTAGACCGCCATTTTAATGGC
>CAMDBH010000094.1 GCA_945889325.1 Klebsiella pneumoniae | reverse complement strand
TTGCCGCCGACGCACAGCGCATTGCTGACGCAGTCGTTATAAAATTTGCAAGGTTTGGCAACGGCAATGACCCCTGGCTTGCTGCATAAATTGGCTTTGCCGTTGGGGTAGCACTGTTTGCTGTCTGGGCAGAGCGGCGCACCGAACATGCTGCAAATCGGGCAATCTGCTGGACAATCAATGGCGCAAGTGGCGCACGTTTCGCCGTCGCTGCAAATCCCGTCGCCGCAACCTTTTGACATCACATCGCTTGACGGGCTCACGTCGCCAGGCGCCGTTACATCGCTGAATTCATTGGTGTCGCTCGGTGCGCTTACGTCGTTGGGGCCGTCGATTGCTTCGTCGCCCAGCGCGGCATCGCTGCCCACATCCAATTTGCGCAAATTAACGTCCAGAGTCCTTACATCTTTGGTAAAAGTCGCCGACAGATCGGCTTGGCCAGCGTCCACATCAGCGCCAATCGCGACCGGTGTCAAACAGCCCAATAGCCCTGCAAACGCGGCAAAACAGACAATTTTTGGCAAATATCTTAGCAAATTCAAGCGGCCCAAGAAACGGCCCCCGGCCCGCGCCTACTTCGGCGGCGAGTTGTCAAACGCAATCGTGTAAAGGTCGCAAGTGGGCGCAATGCCCTCTTTGCGGTAAACACGTACGAAGTACATCGCTGAATTGTCAGCGCAAATGTTCATACCGGGCAAACCAGGCGCGACCGCACATTTGCATTCACCACCTGCTTCGGGCACTGGCGATTTTTTGGTATCTCCGTAAATCTGGGCAGTTGCCTTGTTTTGCGGTCCCGCTGGCACCGGACCATAAAATGAAGTCGACCAACTGGATTCAACTTCGGCCACGCAAATCTGGTCATTGCCAGCGCAACTGCCGCGATATAGGTCAAACACGAATTGGTTACCGGGATTAAACGTGAATTTGACCCGCACATCGTATTGATCGCAGCCGCCGCTGGCGTCCACGGTGTCTTTGCCGTTGAATTTGTACCAATCGCCCGATTCTCCAGGCATCACGTTGCCGCTGCGGGTGGTCGTAGCCGAAGGGTCGGGCAAGTCGCCGACATCGATCGGCGCAATGCAGGTGCCGCCCACGATGCCGTACGAGTTGTCCGCCGCGCATTCGCAGCCATCACTTGCATCGTTGTTAACATCAAAAAGACCTTTTTTACAGCCATCTACGCCGCATTTGCCAGCTTTGCAGCCAGCAGCGCCGCCTTCAACAAGCGGGCAACTTTTGACGGCATCGCCGTCATCGGTTGACCCGTTGCAGTCGTCGTCGATGCCGTTGCAAAGTTCCGTTGCGCCCGGGTGCGCTTTGGGCGCGTTGTCGTCGCAGTCGCCGGGTGTCTCGACGGTGTTGACTTTATTGGGTCCGCACAGGCACTTGCCGCTTTCAGCCGGTCCGTACGTGTCCTTGTCTGCGTCGACAAAATAGAGTTTACAACCCTTTGCGCCCTCTTCATCGACCTTGCCGTCGCAGTTGTTGTCTGACGCATCGCAAAGTTCAAGCACGCCGGGATGGATGTTCGGTTTGGCGTCGTCGCAGTCTCCGGCTTTGTCGATCCAAATCGCCGTCTTTTTCGAAGGACACAAGCACGCAGAATTATTGGGATCTCCGTACAAATCGCCGTCGGTATCCTTGAAATACAACTTGCAGCCAAGCGATCCCGATTCATCGGTCGAGCCGTTGCAGTTGTCGTCGAGCAAATTGCAGATTTCCGCAGCCTTGGGGTTGACGGACTTGTTCAAGTCATTGCAATCGCCGCCTTTGTCCGTAAAACCGGCGCCCGGATCTTTGCAACTGCAAACGCCGCCGCCCGTGCCGTAAGTGTCTTCATCGTTGTCGGAATAGTACGTCGTGCAGCCCTGCGCATTGTCGTCATCGACTTTGCCGTCGCAATTGTTGTCAGTCTTGTCGTTGCACACTTCGGCCGAAGGGACGGCAGCGTCGCACAACGTCAGGACCACGTCGCCGGCTTCGTTCTTTTTGCACGTGCGTTTGGCCGTGCAGTTGCCCTCTGTACTGGTCCGGCTGCAATCGGTCGACAGCCCCAGCGCCGCCCACGACGATTGGCAAGTACATTCACCGCTTTGCGGCACACATTGTTTGACTGCCGGTGCATCTCCAATGACGATGTCTTTGCATAAAAAGCCCGAGCGGCAATCCTTGTCTTCCGCGCAAGCGACGCCGCAAAACGATCCGTCGGTAAACCCGCCATCTTTGACATTGGGAATGCATTTGTTTTCGCCTTTGTCAGCGCCAACTTGTTTGCATTCTTCATGGGTTGTACACGGTCGGCACAAATTGGTGAACTGCGGCACGCACACGTACGTCAGATCGCTGCCGCCCGAAGGCACGCACTGCCAATCCTTGGGGCAGTTGCTCACGCAAGTCTTGGTGCAAACTTTGCCGTTTTCACCGTCGATGCAAAATCCGCTGTTGCAGTCGGTGTTCTTGGTGCAAACGCAGCCCCACGCGCCTTCGGCTTCGCACACGACCGACTCAATTTGTTCAACATCTACGGGGACAACGACGTCAAGCGCATCGGTTTTGCTTTTGATCGCGTCTGCGGCATCGGTTTTGGGCGGCGTCACTTTGCTGTCGCTCGGCGTGGCGTCCAGCGTCGGATCCGGTTCCGTGGCGGCGGGCGGGGTTGAACAGGCCGAGGCAGTTGTGATGGCGATTGCGCCCAACAAAATCAGGATGTTGTAAAAAGCGCCACCGCGCATGTGACTGCGCACGCGCCAGAACGAGCAAATTTTTGGGATTTCGGTTCGTTGCTCCATCCCTAACCCACGCCTCCAAACCCACAAAGAAGCGTCCACACCGCGTATCCTGCACATTTTTGCGGCAACGTGCAAAACAACGCCGTGTAAAAGGCATCGGCGTATCGCGACAGACGCGGTTTTTCGCCTTGGACCCAAAGCCAAGTCATTGTAACTGCGCGTTGAACGCAGTGTAGCCGCCGCCGCGGAGCAAATCCTTTATTTTCAGTGTGATTTTTGTCCCCGGCGGCAAGCCCGGCAGCACTGCGCCCAGATCCAACTGCGGCAACGCGACGTTCAACTTGTCCAGCCCCGGAATGCCTTTGACCATCGCCGCATCAAATTGGGCCTTGATCAAAGTTTCAAAACTCGCCTGCATGTCTGCAAAATCTTTTGAAATGCTGACCAGTTCCACTTGGTACTTGGGCTCTTTGCCGATTGCGATCTGCAGTTGCTGCACGCCGTCCGTGCCCACCACCAAGCCCATGGTCGCGCCGAGGTCAAAGCTAAAAAACATTGAAAAATCAATAGGCGTATCGCCGAGCATGATCGTCACTTGCGCCAGAAGATCGCCAATTTGCAGGCGTAAGTCGTTGGCAGTCGGTTGGGCGCAGGTCTCGAGGATCGGCGGCAGAAAGAAATCCATGCCAAATTTTGCGCCCTCAAGCGACATCCCACCCGGTGGCGGCACGCCGGGCTTGACGAGGCCAAGCTGTTCCGCTGTCATTCCAGTAAGTTTTAGCGCACCGGCGTACCAGATCGCGTAAATCAGCTGGTTGATCAAATCGTCGTGCAACGCAAAGGACAACCGCTGCGCTTGATCGATCTGAAACACGTCGATCTTGCCATCCAAACAACCGGCGCGACCGATTGCCCCCAAGATACTGTGGGTTGTGCCCTTTTGCGCCACAAAACTGGCGTCCATCTTGATCAAACCACCTGCGGCCGTGAATTCCAGCGAATGCACCTGACTGACCAGCGCCACGGTGGCACCGGGCTGACCCGGAAACAAAGGCGGCAACGGCACCACTTGGTTGATCGCGAACTGGTTGAGAATACCCGCCAAAACTGGCGGAATCGTGCTGGAAAGCGTCGCCGACATCTGCCCTTCCAACTGACTGACATAACTTTTGAGAATCAGGTTGAACAAGAAATCAAACAGCCCCAGTAGGCCATCGACGTGCAGCTTGAAGTTCTGCAGATTCACTTTGCTTTTTTCAACCGCCACTTGTGCCACGCCATCTTTGACGCTCATCTTGAACACGGTGTCGATGACGATTTTGTCAATCGTGATGTAGCCCGACACGCTGGTGGTGATGCTGATCGGCCCCAATTTGGTCTTGTTCTTGACGTCGATATCCGTGTACATATTTGGAATTTCGATCTTCATCGTCATCCCGCCCGCAATCGGCGCGAGCGAAATATGCGGTTTGCCGATCTTAAGGTTGGACAGCTTGATCTCGGTGCCCCCCGCATTGATATTGGCCGGAATCAACGCGTTGAGATCCATCCCAGCAAGCGCCACTTCCATGATCGTCGCCAGATCATCGGGATGCGTCGGATCGTGCACGCCATCGTCGATAAAGTCTTTGCCTAGAAACACTTGCATACCATCGGGCACCAGCGCGCCTTTGGGCGTTTTGGCATCTGTCGGATAAAACTTGCCGGCATAGTAAAATCCACGGGTCGCTTTGGTAATTTGCTTACCGAGATCCGTAGCTTCTGCGCGAATCGCGTTCAAGCCGTGGCGCGCGGCTTCCTGCGACAACCAAGGCGTGAGTGAACAATGCGGCGAATTGCCTTCCAAAATGCAGACGCCGCCGTCTTTGCAGTCCGCCGCGCTGCCGCAAGGCGCCGATTGGGTGTAGGCGTTTTGCAGCACGGGATCGAAAAACACATGCGTTTTTGCGACTTTGAGCGTCTGAATCCCCGAACCGTCATCGCCGACAGTGCCCGCAATTTGCACCGACGGTTTGCCGGTGAGGGTGCTGCCCCAAGGCGGATAATCGATGCTCAGCTTGGGCGGCGTGCCATCGACCAAGATATTGAGATCTTTGAAAACATCCGGTGAACCTTTGACTTCAGCGTGAACTTTGTACGTCGCATCAGCGGCAAACAAAATCGTGTCGGCGCTTTTGGCCTTGTAGCCCTTTGCCGGTGAAAGTACGGACAAATCGACGACCGCATCGGGGATCAAATTGCCAAACTCATCGCGCACAGCGGTAATGAACTGGACTTTCTCACTGTTTTTATAGACTTGCTTGTTGGGCACCGGCGACACATCCAGCGCAAACGGCGCAGCAGGATTGACGTGGAGCGTCTTTGGGTGCAAAGTGAACAAATCCCACGCCAGCGATTCTGGAACGCACTGAATCTTATGCAGGCCAGCTGCAGTGGATGTCGCATACAAACCTTTAATTTCAATGGATTTGTCGTAATCCAGCGCGAAGGGAAAATTGGCAATCGCGTTGCCATAGGCGTCGTTGGCGACACAGCCTAATTTGGCGGCGTTGCCTGCGACAATCGTTTCGGGTTCAAGCAACGTGAACAAATGGCGCGGCACATCGGCAATCACTGTGATTTCAGCGGGAGACGCATCGACAACGCTTTGCACCAAGCAACTGATTTTGTGCAGACCGGCCGAAGTCAGCGCGACCACCATGCCCTGCGGTGCTTGCGTTTGCGGCGGATCTAGCAACAGTGAAAAACCCGTGTCGATCGGATTGCCAAATTGATCCGCGGCCATGCAGGTCACGTCCAGCGGGACGCCTGCGATCACTTCCATTGGCGGCAGTGCTGGCGGCGGTTTACCCACCGCGCCGATGATGCGCGTGTCGACAGTCTGCGCAGGCCCAGCAACGACGAGTAGATTCGCAGGTGTTGGATCTTGCAACGGAATTGAAGCAATTTTGCAAGCAACCTGATACTGCCCCTTTTGGCGCAAAAACACTTTGGTGCCTTGAACGGCGATCGGCGGCGCGGCAGCGGCCACGACGAGCACGGTCGCGGGCGCGGGCAAGGGCACTTCTTCGCCATAACCGCCTGAAGCATCGACATTTTCGCCTACTGGGGCACAAGTGCGGCATTTGACTTCAAACGCCAAACCGGCGCGGGCATCGCCGAGAATTTCCGTTTCAAGCCGCAAAGTTTTGGGGTCTATGTTGCTGCCGTTGCCGCTTGCACCGGCATCGGTCGGGTTGCCGACTGCGGACACATCGACATCACCGCAGTGTCCAAGCAGCAGCGCGCACAACAAAGTGACCGCAAGTTGCTGAAATCTTGAACGCATCAACGGTTGCCTATTTGAACACCGCTGGCGGTTTGGTCAAACCGCGCTTTTTGTCAAACGGATGGATCGCCGTATCCAAATCGCCCGCCATCACGGCGCTTTTGGCATTCAAATCCCCAAGATCGGCTGCAAGATCAATAGACTTTAGCGACACGACAGCCAAAGAAGCGGCTTCCATCACAAACGGATTGAGGCCGATCCGACCGTAACGATCGGCTTTGATCGCGCAAAACAGCAAGAAATCCGCGCCGGTTTGCTTGGACAGTTTGGTGACAATGTGCTTGCACTTGTCGGTCATAAACGTGCCGGTCTTGGCGCATTCGGCCAAGGCATCGATTTTGAGTTCAACTTCCGGCACCGCGGCTGCGGTTTTCTTTACCTCGACGAACTTGGCTGAGACCTTGGTTTCTTTGCCTTTTAGCTTGACCACCGTGCCCCAAGGCACCAATCCCTCACCGCGGACCTGCACATAATGCGTACCGGCAATGAGATCGGCCTTGCTGGCCGGCAAAGGCCCAATCTTGACGCCATCGACAAACGCCTCTGCGCCCGCGCCCGCGCCTTCGACCAAAATGCCAGCACGCGGACTCTTTTCAGCCCGTTCGTGGGCACCGTCAAAAAGATCAAGCAATTCCTTAGATTGCTTGCGCCGATCGATCACCAAAGTCGGCTGAATCGCCACGCCAGCTTCAAACCAGCGCGTCACTTCAGCCGCCGATACACCGGCCTGAAAGCCAGAAATCCCAGCGCGCGCATAGGCATCGGCGAGTTTTGAGTAGTCCACCAATTCCATGTAGGATTTTTCGTACATAGAAATCGCACCGCGAAATTTACCTAAAGCTTCCGAATGCTTACCTTCTGTAGCAGCATCTGTGCCTTCTTGCCGCATCAAATCCGCTTCCTCGATCTGCCTTGAAGTAAACGTTTGTTTCGGTCCAGCCTTGGGCTTATCCGGTGCCGTTTTTTCCGCGCGATCTTTGTCTGTCAAAAGCTCAATTTGCGCCTGCACAGCCAATGCATCCGACATGGCTTTGCCCACGCGTTTTTGAAGAATTTCACGCACTTCACCCAACGCCGCCGGTGGCACGAGCAAAACGCGCTGGCGCGCTTTTGCGGCATCGTTGCCGGCGTGGACGGGGCGGGGTGCAAAAGCAAATAAAAGCAGCAAAGTTGGGACAAAATTGAATCTTGACAACATCTTAAGACCTTCTGCCGCGTGGAAAAATGGGGATGGGTGACGCGTAGGCGCATAACTTACGGCATTTTGTCGCGCGTGCAAACGGCGCGCGATGCAAAATCGGGCTTTGTGAAGGATTGTTCATAACTCAGCGTCAGAGCCTGTGAAATATTCATTTCACAGGCTCTGAATCGTCTTTTGTGACGCTGGGCGCCCACAACCACCCGAAGTGAATTCAGGTGGTTGAACCCAGCGGGAGCCGCTTCGCGTCTCCGCTGAGAGGTTGTGAAAAGGTTTTTTCACAACCTCTCAGCGCAACTGTTCTCAAACACCGTGTTGCGGCCCGAGCCACTGCGCCAGTTCCGACAAGAACTGACGATACGGAAGAACTAAAACACCATTGAGTTCAAAAGCATTGGGCACCGGCGCAACCACCAAACGCGGTACAGTCGGATGCACTTCGGCGAACGTTCGCAGCCCAGAAAGGTCGGCCGTCGCCACATGACTTTTCGACTTGATTTCAATAGCAACACGCAGTTCGCCGTGACGTTGCAGCAGAAGGTCGACCTCGGCGCCGCTGTGGGTGCGCCAGAAAAACAGCCGCGTTTCAGGGAAATGATAGCTACAGGTGTGCCATACTTCGAGAATCAGCCATTGTTCGAACAGCCGACCGCGCAGATCCGGCGTTAGCGCTGCGGTCAAACGCCCGGCCACAGCGTTGGTCACGCCGGTGTCGAACAAATAGACGCGCGGTTGCGCGACCATGCGCGCGCGGGCGCTTTTGCGCCACGGTTCCAAACGCAATGCTAGCAGCGTGTCATCCAATATTTGGTAGTATTCTTGGGCAGTTTTGACCGATACCGCGACATCGCGCGCCAAACTGGCAAAATTAATGAGGCCACCGCTGTTGCTGGCAGCCAAGTCGAGAAACCGGGCAAAGCCGCCGATATTGCGCACAATAGCTTCAGCTTGGATTTCCTCGCGCAAATAGGTGTTGGCATAGCCGCGCAGGATTTCCATGCGCATTTCTACGTCGTCAGTGGCGGCTACGGCGGGCAAAGTGCCAAACCGCAAGGCAGTTTCTAAATCGAAACGGTCGCCCATTTCGGACACGGTCAGCGGATGCAGATGACGCATCGCGGCGCGGCCGGCCAGCAAGTTGGCTCCACCGCGGCGCAATTTTCGCGCGCTGGAGCCAGTCATCACGAAGCGAAGGCCATCCGTTTCGATAAGGCTATGGATTTCATCCAAAAGCGCGGGGAGTTTTTGAATTTCGTCGACCGCGAACACACGTGTGCCTGTCGCAGCGCGCGCAAGGACCTCGCGGCGAAAGATCCCGGGATCACGCGCAAAATGCAGGAAAGTCTCTTCTTCCAGCAGATCAACGTACCAAGTGTCGCTGTCCGCCAAGGCAGCGCGCACGAGGCTACTCTTGCCGGTCTGGCGCGGCCCCAGCAAGATGCAACTCATGTTGGTTGGAAGTGTCAGTAATCGCTTGAAATTGAAATAATCAGTGTGCATGGTCCAAAATCGTACGACATTTATGGAGTAGCGTCAACGATTTTAGTTTTCCGTATTATTCCGAGGCGTCTCGCAGCACTACCATCCGGTTAAGGCGCAAGAGCCTCGATGTCATAAGCTTTTCTGCTAATCAGCCGTGTGGCTGAAAGCCACCGGCTACCTCTGCGAAGCGCAGCCTTCGTTAGGCTATAATATTTTGAAATAACGAAGTAAACCACATGCACGCAGGCAATTCGCGCCAAACCAGCGTTTGCCCTTGACCGCGCCCTCGCCAGTGTGTACAATACACACGATGTCCAGTTCTGAACTAGTTCGCGCCATCAAAACCGCCGGTTGGCAGTTGGATCGCGTGCGCGGTTCGCACCACGTGTTCAAACATCCGACCCAACCGGGAATCGTCGTGATTCCACATCCTAAAAAGGATCTAGGCCCGGGTTTGGTCGCTGCGATTCGCCGCCAAGCAGGCGTGTAGGGGGCATAATGTACTACCCAATTGCCATTGAAATCGGCACAGAATCAAGCGCTTGGGGCATCATTGTCCCCGACTTGCCTGGTTGTTTTTCCGCCGGCGACACTTTGGATGAATCCTTGGCGCTCGCAGCCGTTGCCGCGGCAGCTTGGATCGAAACGGCGTTGGATGACCATCTGCCGATCCCGCCGCCGTCGTCGCTGGAAAGGCTGCTGAAACGCAAAGAATTTGCCGGTTGGACCTTCGGCATTCTACAACTCGATCTGGATCTGATGGACGACAAAATTGAACGTATTAACATGACATTGCCGCGCAGGGTCTTGCGTCGGTTGGATGCCCAGGCCAAGGCAGCGGGGCAGTCGCGTTCGGGGTTTGTGGCGTCGCTGGTTGTCGGGCGTTGAGTCGCAGCGCCCTCTACGGTTTATTTGCCTGCCAAGCCTTGGGCCACGGCGAACCCAGCGGCGCGCCGATCAAGCCAAAACCGCAAATCGTCGCCTGGGTTTTGGGTTTTTGGGGAATCTCTGCGTGTGCGCCCGCTTGACAACCCCGTCCATTGCTCGCAGACTGGTGATGACCAACAAAATTCAGCTGCGAATCTGCACAAATTTTTCAAGTGCTGCAAAATATTTTGCGATTCGCCATCGACCGCGAAGGCCTGAGTTGACCACCCCTTTCAGTAAATCGAGTAAAATTCGACACGTACGACGGGCTTGTAGTACAAAATGTTGCTATGTCCTTAGTGTGCCCGAATGGCTTTTCGTGTCAAGGGGCCGGTTCTGTGCCTACGCGTTTTTGGATATCGA
>CAMDBH010000093.1 GCA_945889325.1 Klebsiella pneumoniae | reverse complement strand
CAAACGGCAAATAAGGCCGTAAAGCCGCGGGCATGGACACCGACCCATCGGCGTTTTGGTGGTTCTCCAAGATCGCGATCAAACCGCGCGACAACGCAATCGCCGTGCCGTTCAAGGTGTGCACCAAGCGCTGCTTGCCATTGGGACCGGGGGCGCGGATTTGCAGGCGGCGGCTTTGGTAGTCCGTGCAATTGCTGGTGGAAGTGACTTCTCCGTACATGCCGCGGCCGGGCATCCAGGCTTCGATGTCAAACTTGCGGTAGGCAGGGGCACCTAGGTCGCCGGAGCAGATGTCCAAGACGCGGTAGGGGATCTCAAGGGCTTGGAAGAGTTCTTCTTCGATGGCGAGTAATTCGGCGTGGTGGGCTTCGCTGATTGTCAAGTCGCCTTCGCAGAAAATGAACATTTCGACTTTGGTGAACTGGTGCACGCGGTACAGGCCGCGCGATTCGCGGCCGGCAGCGCCTGCTTCGGTGCGGAAGCAGTGCGAGATGCCGGCGATGCGCATCGGCAGTTGCTCGGGCTTCAGGATGGTGTCTTGGAACATGCCGCCGATGGTGATTTCAGCGGTGCCGACGAGGCACAAGTCGTGGCCGGTCACTGAATAGACTTGGGATTCTGCGCCGCGCGGGTTGAAGCCGATGCCTTCAAGGATTTCCGGGCGGGCCAAATCGGGTGTGATCACTGGGGTAAAGCCTTTTTTGATCAGGGCGTCGATGGAAAAGCGTTGCAAAGCCAGATCAAGCAGCACCATCTGATTTTTTAGAAAATAGAATTTCTGCCCAGCCACTTTGGCACCGGCGTCAAAATCGACCAGATCGAGAGCCAGCGCCAGATCGACGTGATCTTTGGGCGTAAAATCAAAGGTCCGCGGCGTGCCGACGCGGCGCAATTCGCGGTGATCATCGTCGGTATTGCCCACCGGCACGTCGGGATGCGTCAAATTGGGCAATTGGCGCAGCGCCGCATCCAGGCCCGGTTCCAGTTGGGCGACGCTTTGCTCCAATTCCACAATTTCTTGCTTGTATTGGCGCCCACGTTCGATTTTCTCTTGGCGTTGCACCGGTTCCAGCTTGCCCTGCATCGCTTTGGCGTGGGCGTTGGCGACCGCGCGGGTCTGCTCCAATTGCGTCAGCGCCACATTGCGCGCTTGGTACAGCGCCACGACGTTGTCTACATCGGCTTTTACATTGCGATTTTTTGTGTTTTGAGCGACTTCGGCGGCATGGGCGACGACATAGCGAATATCAAGCATCGATTCCTCAACAATAAGTTCACTTGTAGCTGCACTTGCCGGTCAAGCACGCGGCGCCCGTGGGTTTGGCGCAGTCAGGGCACATTGGCGCGGGACAGTTCAGGTCTTTCCAACGCAATTGCAGCAAATTTGCATAAATGCCGGTCGGCACGTCGTCGGCGATGAGCTTGCTGCTGGCCGGAATCATGCAGTCGCAGCCGAGCATCAAATACTGTTGGGCTTGGCATTCGACGTTGCCGGTGCAGACCTTGGCTTCGTCGATCAATTTGGTCCATCTTTTTTGCAGATCGTCACAAGTGGTTGCAACTGGAACGCATTTACCTTCAGGACACACGCCGATTTTCAAGAAAACGTCCGGACACTTGGTGTCGCCACAAAAACCTTGATCGCATTGGTGGACGTTGAAGTCCGTAATCGCCTGCGAAGCAACCGGGCGATCCGGCGCCGCTTGGTTCACAAACGCCGGACAGCCGCATTTGAGCGACGTCGGCAATTGGTAACCGCAATCGCTGTCTTTGTAACAGGCCGTAATTGTTGTAACTGCTTTTTCAAAGGCGGTGTTGTAGCCGTTGCACAATTTCTCCTTGTCCACACCATCCTTTTTGATGTCTTCAGGCGCAGGCACATCATTTTCGAGAGGGGGAATATCTTGTTTTTCTGCAATTTCCAGCACATCTGCGACCGCAACCGTGTCGCCAACTGCACTACCGTCAGCGGCGGCTGGTGTCGCATCCTGAGGCAGGTCGGCCGTTGCAACGTCAGGCGCGGCGTTGCCACCGCCCACGGGATTTGCGCCGCAACCCGCTAAAAGTCCAAGTACAAATGCAGTCAAGATGCAGGATGTGGTCGCTGAAAGTTTCGCCATTTGCCTTGCCTCAGATGCTGGCGGAAGCGCAGCGGGGTCATTGTACTGTCGGCAGGCGATCATAGCTAGCGGTGCACGCTCAACGCCGTGTACAGCCAACCGACCAAATCCGAACGAACGCGTGATTCTTTCAATAGTTCAAGACCTTGGCCGTCGCCCTTGCAAGACGTCTGGCGGCGGTTGTGCAGCAGCGGTTGCAGGATCTGAACAGTCTCAATGCTTTGTGCATCGCTTTCGGCCCAGATCAGCAAGGTCGGCCGACTTTCTAACGCCTCGGCCACATCGCCTATACCTGGCGCGGCTTGCGGCGATAGCAGCGCTACCCCGCGGATTGTTGGATCATTTGCGGCGGTAGCCAGCGCGCTGCTCGCTGCTTCCGCCGCGCCGACGAGCACAAATGTGCTGGCTTGTAGCGGCGGTCGCGCATGAAGCAACGCCATTATCGCCGCCCAGCGTTGCCGCGCGGTTGCATCGCGCACAGCCAAATCGGCCACCACCGCAACCGGTCCTGGGCCTTTTTGCAAAACGACGAGCGACACTTCGCGTTGCGCTTTTAGCGCTTGCAGCACGGGCAGCCAGTTGTTGCCATCGCCGTGCAGATCTGCCGCAAACACCGCTACTGGTGCGCCCGCAAGCTTGCTCTGCCAAACAAAAGCTTGAACAGGTTGATCATCAGCGGTTTTTGCGTCCAGGATTTCCGGCGGGCCCAGTTCTGCTGGTGGTTTGGGCGACGGCGCTTGCGCTGGCTCGCCCGGCACCTGCGGTGGCGGCGTGGTCGCGGGCGTTACGCGTGTGGGCACAGGCACTTGTGGGCGATCACGTGCAGGCGAACGCGCGGGCGCAGACGCCGGTGGCTGCGGGCGCGAAAACCAGAATACGGAAGCAGCGAGCGCAATTGCAAAGACGATGGCGCTGGCGACTCGCGTGCGGTTCAAGGTGGCCTCCGCGGTGTGTTGTAGTGGAAAATTGCCGTTTGCGCCAAAAACAGGCGTTTCAATAGCTTCCAGTGGCTGATCTTGCTACGCTCAAGCTGGCGAATCCGGCGCCGCAGCGAGGCCAATCGATTGAGGCGATCGTGCTGCAAATGTTTGATGTGTTTGTGCTTATCAGCAGCCATCGCGTGCGGAACTCCCCCGCCAGCGCCGCCCATGGCTGGGAGCAGCGCCGGACGCCCATTTGAGGCACCAGCTACCGAATTTATTGCCAAAAAGGCTGACGCAGCTTCGCCCATTGACGTTGGCCCCGCTGCCGATGCGACGTTGAGCGATGTCGACACGAAACTCGCTGATGCGCAAAGTGAAGATGCGCCAGACACTGCGGACGCAGGCGCAGAACTGGCACCGGACAACGGCATTGGCAATGACGGATTTTGCTTTTACGGCGCGTTGCCGAAAGTTTCTGCAGCGACCGCCGACGCGCCTATGCCCGCCAAGTGCGCGTTGCCATTGCTGGTATTTTCAGAAAAAACCATGGATTTTGCGGCGACGTTGCAAATCGAACTGGGCAATTACGACGCTCAGTTCGTTTGGCACCCGATCAACGACGGCGACTGGCTGCCGATGTACAGCGGTTTGCAAAACGTAGGGGCTGGCCAAATGATGTTGTTCCCTAATTATCGTGTGACGTTACAGGGACAGTCCGAGCCCAAAGTGCTGCTGCAGGCTCAGAGCACCGGTTGGATCGATTGTGTAAACATCGCAACCGACAACGCCGCGCAACAGTGGGTCGTTCCGACCAACCAAGACGAAGTCTATACCAATGTTACGCCGCTCCATCCAAATTTGTTTCTATTTTTCACCAATTTCAAGAGCAAAACGAGTTCGTGGAAAAACTGCGGACAATGGCTGCAAATTCGCGTAGCGGTTCGCGATTTCCAAAATCCGACCCAGCAGCAATGGGGAGAAGCCGTGCGCATGGTGCGTCTGTACGATATGACCCAAATGCCGCAACCAGCCAACCCGTAGGCGTCAAGCGCCTCGCAACAACGCCTGCGCATTGTCTATACTGTGCACCGGCACCGACGCGTGCGGGAGCAACTTGAGACGAACGCGCAATAAAATGGCAGCTTTATGCATCGCGATCGCAGCGTGCGCGTGCGGCCGCGGCGCGACCGACGCAGCCGATGCCGCCGTCGACGCGGCAACGGGGTTTCAAGTGCAAGCGCCAGAATTCATTTCTGTCACCGCAGACGCGTCGACTCAACCCGAGGATGTGACAGCAATTGTCGATGTCATGGTCGATGTAGCGCTGCCTATTGAGGCTTCAAGCGCATCGGACGCCAACCCGATCGATGCTGGGGTCGAGGTGATGGCCGACACGGACCCGCCGGATATTTCAGCGGATATTTTGAATGACGCCGCTGACGTTGTGGCCGACGCTGGGCCAGAAGTTGAAACAAAAAGTACCAGCGGCAACGATGGTTTTTGCTTCGTCGGCGCGCCGCCCGCAGCCGATGTGGCGATCGCGGACGCGCCGCAGCCAGAACAGTGCAAATTGCCGTTGCCGCTGTTTATTCAAGAAACGCCGGATGTTCCGCAGACGCTGCAGATCGAACTGGGCGATTACGACGCGATGGGCAAATGGCAGGCCTTGCAAGACGGTGATTGGATTGCACTTCTGCACGGCGGCCAGGGAAATTTGATGGTCTTGGTCAAATTCCGTGTTGTGCTGCCCGGAGTGGACGACCCAAAAGTCCAAATGCAAACGCAAACCGAAGGCTTTATCCAATGCGTCAATGTCGCGCTGGGCAATACCGCGACGCCTTATGTGGTGCAAACAACGGAAACTGACGTCTATACAAATGCGCCGCTGGGCGAAGCCGGCGTTTTGGCCGTTTTTTCGGCGAAAAATGGTCAATCTTGGCAATTTTGTGGTCAATGGCTGCAACTGCGGCTTGCGGTTCGCGATTATAAAAATCCGCTGAAGAAAAACTGGGCTCAAGTTGTGCGTTCGCTGCGGCTGTACGATTCGGCTGCGGTCAGCTCGGTCAAACCTCCATAATTGCGCGTGATTAGGCAAAGAAACGCAGATTGGGCTTTTTGATTGAATTGTGCAAAAGACTAAATTGACACGCACTGCGCGCGGATGGTACTTTAGCAAAGCGGTTGCAATCCTGCGGGGCAACCGCTAAATTGCCTGCGGGGCAGGCGTGAAGTGGGCCACGAGGGTCCATATCGCGCAAACAAATCGGGTGTTTGGGCAAGATACGGCGAATTTCCAACGGATTCGCGCTTAAGGCCGCGCAAATAGCAGCCAAAAAAAGTGCGAGAGATTTGGATAAAGTGAGTGGAGGAACCATGTTGCGTCATTCCTTTCGCGTTCGCGGACTAACCTGTACTTTGGCTGCGCTGGTCGCGTTGGTCGGCGGCGGCTGCGGCAGCGATGCAACCGTCCAAACGCCGGCGGGCACGGACGATGTCGATTCCGGCATCAACACCCCGGAAATTACTACGACTCCTGATGTGCCGGTTGTTCCTGACACCGGTCCGGACATCGTTGCGCCAGAAGATTTGGGGCCCCCCGACGTGAAAGTGACTGAACTTCCGCCGGTCGATATCGATCAAAGTGCCTGCCCCGGCGGCGAAAAATGCGCCTGCACCGACGGCACCAAATGCGACAACGGCAAGTGCATCGACACCCCGGACGGCAAACGATGCGCCCAAAAATGCGAGTCATCCGGCTGCGGTGCGGGCTACAGTTGCAAGTTGCTCGGCGATGGCGTGGACGCGACGACCTTTTGCGTGCCCAACTATTTGACCACCTGCGCGCCGTGCAAATTTAATAAGGATTGCCAAGTTGCGGGCGCCAGCAACGACGCACTTTGCCTAAGCTACGGCGACAACGGCAAATATTGCGGCGGTGTCTGCAAGGCGGATGCGGATTGCCCGTCGGATAAATACGCCTGCACCGACGTCACCGACGAAGGCACGGGCGCCAAGTCCAAGCAATGCAAACTCAAACCAAGTGTTACGCCTGGCTCCGGCACCGACTGCAGCAAGGACGCGACTGTTTGCCTCAAAGGTGAAAGTTGCAATGCGGGCAAATGTGCGTTTGTCGCCCAAGGCCAATGCGAATGTTCGGCATGGGCCAAAGGCGCCGGAACTGAAACAGAATGTGCGATCACCAACGCGGAGGGCAGCTGTAAGTCGGCGCGCAAATGTTCGCCCGACGGCTTGGAGAAATGCGCGGCCAAAACGCCGTCTGCGGAAATTTGCAACGCCAACGACGACAACTGCGATGGCAAAATTGACAACTTGGCGGCTGATTTCAAATGCTTCAAAGAAGCATGGAAAGACGGCGGCAGCGGCGCAACGTGCAAAGTCACTTCAGATTGCGTAGCGCCAAATGAGAGTTGCGATCCCACCAGCGGCACCTGCAAGCCCTCGGTCGGCAAGTGCTACGGCAAGCCAAGTTGCGCAAATAACGGCGAATTGATCTGTAATGAAGCCAAGACGCCCAAGCCCGAAGTGTGCAACGGCGACGACGACAACTGCGACGGCAAAGTCGACGAAGGCTTTACGTGGAACGATCCGTCCAGCGGCCTTGAAATCTCAGTCAATCAGGTGTGCGGCGCGGGCGCTTGCGCAGGCGGCATCGTGTTGTGCAAAGACCAGCTCACCGCGGTTTGCAGCACGGCCAGCAAGATCGCCAAGGAAGGCTGCGACAACATCGACAACGACTGCAACGGCAAGGTCGATGATAAATCGTGTGATGACGCCAACGTATGCACTGAAGACGTTTGCGACAGCGTTGCGAGCAAGTGCAGCAACCCGCCCAACTTGCTGCCGTGCGACGACAAAAACGCCTGCACGTTGGTGGATAACTGTGACGGCAAAGGCGGTTGCGTTGGTGCGGCAAAGGATTGCGACGACAAAGATCAATGCACGACCGACACCTGCGATCCGCTCAACGGCAATTGCGCGTCCAAGTCGTACGTCGGTTCTTGCTCGGACGGCAATGCGTGCACGGTTGGCGATGCCTGCGGTGCGGGTGCTGACGGCAAGTACACGTGCTTGTTCGGCAAAGACGCACCTAAATGCGACGACGCCAACCTGTGCACCACGGACACTTGCGACACGGAAAAAGGTTGCGTGAACACCAACAATGCAGAATCGCAAAGCTGCTATGACGGCGACGTCAAGACCAAGAGCGTCGGTTTGTGCAAAGCTGGCACCAAGTTCTGCGTCGATGGAAAGCTCGATGTCGTGTGCAAAGATCAAGTATTGCCAAACAAAGCTGAAGCTTGCGATGGCAAGGATGACAACTGCAACGGTGCCACCGATGAGGGCTGCAAGGCCACCAGCGTCAACGTCACGTTCTCAAGCGCTTATGTCTCCGGCAAAAGCGGCAACATGAACGTGCAGGTGCTCGTTGGACCCAGCGGTCCAGTGGGCAAAGCAGCGGCTGGCCCCGGCGGCAACTACTCGATCAACTTCGGCTTTATGGCGTGGTTGATGTCCCTTGTCGGCAAATAAATGTCCCTTGGCAAATAGTCTGCCGCATCGCACGGCGCAATCTCAAAAACTCCAACGGCTAGCTCAATGCGAAATCGCGTTCAGAGCTGTTCAGAGTCGCGCGCCAAATTCGGCTACAAAATCGCAAAAACTTTAAGGAATCTATGCTGACCCGTGCCCAGCTCGATGCCATTTTGGATGAGCGTGTGCTCGTGCTCGACGGCGCCATGGGCACCGAATTGTATGAGGCTGGTTTCGGCTTTGACCGGGCGTTTGACGGCTTGAATTTGACGCACCCGCAAGTCGTGCGGCGCATTCACCGCGATTACGTCAACGCCGGCGCGCAAGTTGTGACGACAAATACCTTTGGCGCCAATCGTTTGCGAATGCAGCGCAGCCACTTGGCCGATCAGGTCGGCCAAATCAACCGCGCAGGCGTGCAGGCAGCGCGCGATGAGGTGCAATCGCGCCCACCGCACAACCGCCCGTTGGTTGCGGCCTCGGTCGGGCCGCTTGGCCAGCCGATGGCGCCGGTGGGGCAACTGAGTCGCGAACTGGCGCAGGATGTTTTTCGCCAGCAATTGACCGCCCTTATTGCGGCAAACCCGGATCTGCTGCTGTTTGAGACATTTAGCGATCTGGACGAATTGCGCTTGGCCGCGGCTGTCCTCAATGACATTGCGCCCGACGCGGCCTACATCGCGTTTGCAACCTTTACCGATGACGGAAAAACGCTTTTTGGCAACAAACCCGAAGAAGTCGTGCGCGTCATGACGGCGCTCGGCGCAAGCGCGGTGGGGGCAAACTGCTCGACCGGACCGCAGGGCTTGGACGCCGTGCTGGAGCGAATGCTGCGGGTGCCGAACGCGCGCGTGGCGCTAAGTCCAAACGCCGGTCTGCCGAAAATGGTCGACGGCCGCTACGTCTACGTCGCCTCGCCTGACTATTTTGCGGAATGGGCTTTGCGGGTCGCGGACTTGGGTGTTCGCGCCATCGGTGGCTGCTGCGGCACGCGACCCAGCCACATTGAGCGCATGGCCGCGGCGATCGGCACTCGCGCGCCAAAAAAATTGACCACCGCGAATTTGGACCCGGTCATTGAACTCCGTGACAATACACCAGAACTGCCGAAAATCGTCCAGAGCCACGGCAGTGAATTTGAACGCAAACTCGCTGCGGGCGAATTTGTCGTCAGCGTCGAACTCGACCCACCGCGCGGCATCGACTGCGAAAAGTTGGTGCAAGGGGCCGTGGCGCTGCGCCAAGCTGGCGTAGACGCGATTAACATTGCCGATTCACCGCTTGCCACCGCGCGCATGAGCCCGCTGGCCCTGGCTGTCTTGATTCGGCAACAGGTCGATATTGAGATTTTGCTTCACGTGTCCTGCCGCGACCGCAACGTGCTGGGCTTGCTGAGCGAATGTATGGGCGCCCATGCCTTGGCGATCCGGCACATGTTGTGTGTTACGGGTGATCCGCCGTCCTTGGGCGATTACCCAGGTTCCCGCGGCGTATTTGAAGTCGACTCCATCGGCCTGTTGCGCACACTGGCCAAAGTCAACCACGGCGAAGATGCCAACGGCCGCAAGCTGCCATTTCGCACAGATTTTCGCCTGTCGTGCGCAGTCAACCCGACGGCCGAAGACTTGCCGCGCGAAGTCGATCGCTTTCACCAAAAAGTCGATGCCGGCGCTCAGTATTGTTTGACGCAGCCGCTGTACAACATTGCTGATCTTGAACGCTTTTTGGAATTAGCCAAGCCAACGATTCCGGTACTGGTCGGCGTGTTGCCGCTGCGCAACGCCAAGCATGCACACTTCATCCACCATGAAGTGCCGGGCATGGCAATTCCGCTTGAAATTCGCGAACGCATGACGGCAGCGGGTGCCGATGGCCCTGCGGCCGGCATAGCGATTGGCAGAGAATTTTTGCGCGACGCGCGCAAGCTCATCGCCGGCACTTATTTGATGCCGCCGTTCAATAAATTCGAAATGGCTATAGAAATGCTGCGGTAGCGGCCTCCCGGCGGGTGTTCACTTGCAGTTACGTGGCTTTTGCCTCCGGCAGGTCGTCCCACGTGCCGCGAAGCGGTCCTTTCATTTGAACTGCGTTCGGCTTTTGCCTCCGGCAGCTCGTCCCACGTGCCGCGAAGCGGTCCTTTCATTTGAACTGCGTTCGGCTTTTGCCTCCGGAAGGTCGTCCCATGTGCTGCGAAGCGGTCCTATCACTTGAACTGCGTTCGGCTTTTGCCTCCTTCAGGTCGATTACGCGACTGCGTAGCGGTGCTTTCATTTGCAATGGCTTGTTTTGCGCCTACCGGCGCGCGGCGATGAATACACCTTTATCTTTGACAGGTTCCGCCTATCGGCGGGTCAGAACCGCCTAGCGCGGCGGTTCCGACACCTCCGCGCGCTTTTGGTTTTAAGTAGTTAGGGTAGTTTTGGGCCGGCGCGCCGTCTGTCTTTTCTCTGCCTTGGGCCGCGCGCTGCACGCGCAACCCACGGCGCGTTCTACCTCTGCCGTCGCGCTTTTTGATTTTTTTAACCGCAGCGGGCGCAGGCGCCCGCTGGCTCG
>CAMDBH010000092.1 GCA_945889325.1 Klebsiella pneumoniae | reverse complement strand
GCCATGGCAAGTAGAAATCGATCACGCGACCGGTGTAATCGGGCATTTTTGCGGCAACACCTTCGTCGTCGGCATCGATATCCGGATCGAGATTGGTCAAACCAAGCGGCACCAACAGCAAACGCGCCCGACCGGGCAACGACGGCGGCAAGCGCACCTCCGGATGCAGCGCATCGATCAGCAGAACGACCATCCCCTGACGGCGAATGCGCTGAAAAGCTGCAAGTTTATCGCGCAACAAGGGCGGTTGCAGTTGCAGCACCTTCAAGGGCGTCGGCGGGGGCACGGGAATGCCGGCCAATCGCTGCAAGATCGGCCAGATTTCTTGGGTTTGTTCAAAATTGACCCGGACTTCACGCGGCAAGTCGCGAGGCCACCACCAGCCCGCGCCGTTGGCGGCGTTGCGCATGGCGCCGATCGCGTGCCACGGCAGCCGAATGTGCTGCACACCCTGCGGCGTCAGCGCGTCCCAAGTCATCGCATTGTTGCCGAACTGGATGTTGGTGCACCCGGCGGTGGGTCCGACAACCAATTCACCGGCTTCTGACGTGTCGGCGCCTTTGGGCAGTTCGACGCCGCCGGCCCTCGGATCAAACAGGATCATGGCAGGCACAGGCCCTGCGCCCAAAATCCGCTTGACCGCCTCGGCTTTGTCAGCGCACCACGCGCTGCGATCGGCGTCTTCAGCCAAAATTTGCGGCGTGACGTCGAGTTCCCATTCCGGCGGCATCGGCGGCCCCAAGCCAAGAGCGCCCAGAAGCCGTTGCATATTGGCTTGCAGGTTGGGCTGAAAAAATTGCGGGATCTCGGCGCGGATCTGCACGCCGCGGCGGTTGGCGGCGACATCTTCCGCGGTCTGGCCAGCGACCAAAAAAATCGACTGCCACGCCAACCGCGCCACGGCGCTGCCATAGTCGGCGGTGTAGGCGACCTCAAGAAAATCTGCGTTGGCCAAATTATGACCGATATCCGCGGGATCTAGATCGATCCGCAGCATATTTTGGTCCACCGCCGCCGCCGGCAATTCGCCGTGGCCGCTGTGCTGCGCCTCCGCCATGATCAGCACCCGCCCCTGTTCAAGGTAGGTCGTGATGCGCTGGCGCATTTCATCTACGCTAGTCGGTTTGAGTTCCATTTTGCCCCAGTCGCAGGTTGCTCGTTGAATTTTCTCGTCTTTGGCCGTCGCGACGCGTGGACGCGGCAGCGCGTGCGCAACGTTGGGCTTCGCGCAGTGAACTCTAGCCCAAAACGCGCTGGATCGCGAACGACTTGAACCGTAGCCCCGCAAATGTATAAGATGCGACGCGCGCGCCAAAACCAGTCGCGCGAGCCCAAATCCCAGGAGTTGCGATGTTGTTTGTAGGTTTACCCCGCTGCACCCGCGCGGCGCTGATCGCTTCGTTTTGCGCCGCACTGGGTTGTGGCAATGGCAACTCAGCGGCCTCCGCGGCTGCGGGCAGCGATGACCTAGGCGGTCAAGATGATTTGGTCAACGGCGACAACGGCGGCGACACGCTGGCTCAGCCAGACTTGCCTAAAGCCGCGGATACGCTTGCCAAAGACGACATGGTCGATGTGCCGCCGCCGGGCACAGACGCCGAAGCTGTCCAAGACATGGCAAGCGAGGATGCTGTCGTCGATGCGCAAGTCGAAGTAGACGATGACACCGATGTCGCTGATGACACAGCAGATGTGGCGGCAAAATGTCCGGGCGGGGCGGGCTGCGCCTGCGTCGACAGCGCAACGTGCGACAGCGGCACCTGCCTAGCGGGACGCGACGGCGAATCCAGTTGCGCCAAAGCATGTCAAGCGGAAAGCGACTGCGCGACCTTCATCAGTGGCAAAACCAGCCTAAAAAACGGCACATGCGCGGCGTACGGCGGCAAAAAGTTGAGCATCTGCGTCGATCCGCAGGTCGCGCTGTGCGATCCTTGTAGCAGCAACAAACAATGCCAAGTGCCCGGTTCTAAAGGGGCTGTTTGCGCGGCCAACAAGTCCGGCGGCCTATTTTGCGGCACTTTTTGTGTCGACAACAGCGATTGTCCCGATGGCTACAGTTGCAATGAAACCGTGGACATCGATGGCAAAAGCGCAAATCAGTGCGCGCCCAAAGACGGCGGCGCCTGCGCGTGTTCCCCGTGGGCAATCCAAAGCAAAATCAGCGGGATCTGCGCAAATTTGAACGGTAATGGCTTATGCAAGGGCGAAATGGCCTGTTTGCCCGCCGGCTTACCGGGCGCACCCACCGACGGCGGCCTGAGCGCATGCAGCGCGCCTGTGCCCGCAACCGAGACCTGCGACGGTGTGGACAACAACTGCGACGGCGCCACCGATGACAACGTCAGTTGCGACGACGGCAATCTGTGCAGCGACGACAAATGTGAAGGCGACAAGGGCTGCACGCATGGCAACAACACGATGGACTGCAACGACAAAAATGCCTGCACCAACGGCGACGTGTGCGGCGATGGCATTTGCAAAGGCGGCGCGGTGATCTGTGACGATAAAAGTCCATGCACGATAGACAGTTGCGACATGGCCAGTGGCTGTTCTACGGTCAACGACGACAAACTGCCGTGCAGCGACGGCAAGGTTTGCACGACCGATACCTGTGACAGCGGCGTTTGTTTGTCGCTGCTTTTGATCTGCGACGACAAGAACCCTTGTACGGCCGATAGTTGTGACGCGGTCAAAGGATGTGTTTCGGCCAACAACGACAGCGCGCAATGCAGCGATAACAATCCCTGCACCGACGATACTTGCGTCGCCGCGCAATGCGTCAGCATCCCCAAAGCCGCAACGGCCTGTGATGACGGCGATAGTTGTACAAAAGACAGTTGCGACGTGGCTGTTGGCTGCGTGAATTTGGCCAATGGCGCGACCAAGTGCGACGACGGCCAGGCTTGCACAGTCGACAAGTGCGACAAAATCAAGGGTTGCAGTTATTCCTATTTGCCGGGCTGCAGCGTGCCGATTCCGTACTTGCAAGCTTTTGGCTGTGCCGATAAATCCTTGCAATTATGGAGTCCTGCGTCGATCTTACTGCCGACGCCACAAGGAGTCCCAGGCGAAGTGACGCCGGTTTGGGCAGTGGATGCCACGCCGGAAGATCCGGGATTCAAATCCAAGGGCTGTTCGCTAAATTTCAACAATGGCAGCGATTTTACGTGTTTGGATGGCGGCGACAGTGAAGTGGGGTATGCGACGCTGCCGTGGTTGGATGCGAGCGCGCTTGGGCCCAATGCAAAATTGGCAGCGACGTTTTTTGTGGCTGGGGGCTGGGAAGGGGGCAAGTACGACATTTTGAGCGTTGAAGTCTCAACCGATGGCAATATCTGGGAAAAAGTGGCAGAAATCGACCCGCCAGAAGTGCCGTGGAGCTTTGTCAGCGTCGACTTGAGCAAAGGCCAAGGCAAGAAATTTCAGATGCGCTTCAAATTTGAGACCACGGACTGCTTTGCGAACAACGCCACCGGGCCATTTATCGATGACTTGAAGATTTACGATACGACTTGCAAAGACGACAACGACTGCAACGACGGTAACCCATGCACCACGGACAGTTGCGGTGAGGGCAGCGTCTGTACCTTTGAACCCAACGTATTGCCTTGTGATGACGCCAACTTATGCACCAGCAATGACACCTGCGGCGACGGCAAATGCATGGGTCAGGACAAAGTGTGCGAAGACGAGAATGAATGCACCGACGACAGTTGCGACAAAGTCACCGGCAAGTGCGCGTTTGTCAACGCAGTTGACAGCAGCTTTTGCGACGACGGCGACGTTTGCACCCAACAGGACGGCTGCGTGGCCGGCAAGTGCAGCGGCATTGCCAAATGCGACGACAAGAACCCTTGCACCAAGGACAGTTGCGATGCAGTCACCGCGGCGTGCAGCGCCACGGCCACCGCCGACGGCGGCTTGTGCAATGATGGCGACCCCTGCACCGGCAACGACGCGTGCAGCAAGGGCATTTGCAGCGGTGGCCCTGGCATTTGCTCCAATCTGGTCAACGACGTGTTTGATTGCGGCGAAATCGGCATTTGGGACATCGTTGGCACTAGCAAAAGCAAATGGGCAATAGACGCCTCGCCCAATCCGCCGGGCTTCAAGTCGGCTGCTTGCTCGCTCAACTTCAACAATGGTGTGGATTATCAGTGCGCTCAGGGTGAGGGCAGCGTCGAGGGCGTTGCCACTTCGCCGGAGTACAATTTGGCCGGCGCCAAGTCGATCAAGTTGACGTTTAACAGCTATAGCGACAGTGAAACGGGCATGTACGACGTGCGCAAATTTGAGGTGTCGACCGACAACTTTGCCACAACGGCGCTCAGCGTCGTCATCGATGCCCAGTCGCCGCAAAAGCAGTGGGCCAAGGTTGCCATTGATATCAATGCATTTGCTGGCAAGAAGGTCAAAGTTCGCTTCGATTTTTCGTCGGGTGATTGCGTTGCCAACCAAGCGGCCGGGTGGTTTGTCGACGATTTGCTGATCGTCACCGATCTGGCCAAAGCCTGCACAATTACCAATGATTGCAATGACAACAACGTTTGCACCGACGACGCCTGCGCTGCAAACAAATGCACCACGGTCTTTAACGCCAAAGTCTGCGACGACAACAACGCCTGCACCAGCGGCGAGACCTGTGCCGGTGGCGTGTGCAGCGGCGGCAAGTTATTGGATTGCGACGACAAGGAAGCCTGTACAACCGACAGTTGCGATCCCGCTCTGGGCTGCAAACACACCGCGCTGGCCGACAAAGTCGTGTGCAGCGATGGCAACGACTGCACAACCGGCGATGCGTGCAAGACCGGAAAATGCACAGTGATTCAGGCACTTGATGGCGCAAAATGCTCGGACGGCAACGATTGTACGGTGTCCGACGCGTGCAAGAGCGGCGTCTGCACGGCCGGCGGCAACGCGACCGACAACGCGCTGTGCAATGACAGCGATCCGTGCACGCTGAGCGATGGCTGCAAAGTCGGCGTTTGCGTTGGATCGGGCAAAAATGCGTGCGACGACGGCAATCCGTGCACGGCTGACGTGTGCACAAAGGTATCGACTTTTGTCAAAACTTGCGTTTCTAAATCGGTTTTGGACGGCGCTGGCTGCGACGATGGCAGCCCCTGCACACTGGGCGAGACGTGTACGGCCAACAAATGCGGCAATGGCAAAAACGTCTGCAACGGCTTTTTGCAAGACGATTTTGCCTGTGGCGAAAAGGCCCAGTTCTCGTTCAGTCCAGCGGTCAGCGGTTCGCAATGGAAAATCGACGCTTTGCCCAAAGTGCCGGGCTTTTACGCGGGCGATTGTTCCCTCAATTTCAACAACGACGTCGATTACGCCGGTGTGGTCAGCGGCGCCGCGACGAGCGACGTTTTTCTCATGCCGGCCGGTACCGTCGAATTCGATTTCTGGTCGTATTTTGGCACCGAAACTGGCGCCAGCTACGACAAGTGTTTTGTTGAATTGTCCGATGATGGTTTCACCAAAAACATCGAATCGATTTTGCTCGTCAAAACCGCGGCCAATGTTTGGATCCTTGAAAAAATCGTGTTCGCCCAGAATTGGGCCGGCAAGAACGTGGCATTTCGCTTCCGTTTCAATAGCATCGATAACTTTTTGAACAGCACGCCGGGCTGGTTTGTCGACAACTTTTCGGCGCAAATTGTGCCGGCCTTGTGCAAGATCGACGGCGATTGCAAAGCCGACGCCGACCCGTGCACAACGGCAAAATGCACAGATAGCGTTTGCCAACAGGTGGTTACGGTGGATGGCGCCGGTTGCGACGACGGTAACAGTTGCACCGGCAACGACGTGTGCAGCAAGGGCGTGTGCGGCGGTGTGAGCATTTGCGACACGGTGACTTTGTTAAACGATCCATTCACTTGTGGCGTCGACAAGGGCTGGAAGTTTGGCGATCCAATCGGCAACGTCAAATGGGCCATCGACGGCACCCCCAAAGTGCCGGGCTACTTGTCCAAATCGTGCTCGCTCAATTTCAACGATGGCGTCGGCTACGCCGATCTGGAATTGCCTACGTCGGGTTCCGTGACTTCGCCCGCCTTGCTACTTCCGGGCAATATCGCCAAGGCATCGGTGCAATTTCAGAGCTATAGCGGCGTCATGGAATTTGATTTCGACAAGCGTTGGGTCGATATCACCCAAAACGGCAAGGTGCTGGCCACTGTACAGATCAGTAACAACAATGCCGACGATTTGGATCAGTGGACCCTGCAAACCATTGATTTGTTGCCGTATGCTGGCAAGACGATCCAGTTGGTGTTGCATTTTGACTCCACCGATAATTTTGCCAACGAGGGTCCTGGGTGGTTTGTGGATGACCTGCTGGTGACGTATACCGGCAAGGGGAATTGAAAAGGTGTCAGGTATTTCCCCTTTCCCCTTTAAAAGGGGAAAGGGGAAATACCTGACACCTCGGAAACGTTTGCCGTTAATTCGTCAATTCAGAAACAACAAACCCTTCCGCGCTCAGCAGATTCACATCGCCCACGCTGGGATTTTTGAGACAAATCGCCTTGTCCTTGCTGTCGCAAACGCTCAAGATCGCATCCAGCGTCGCAATAAGGTGCATATATTCAACCGGATCGGCGGCGACGACCATGATCTTGACCTTATCGCCCAAGCCCGCGGTTTGCATCATCGCCAGCAGCACTTCGCGCAATTTGGCCCGATCGTATTTCTTGTAATGCTCGATATTGCCTTGACAATCCGCAGCACTGCCCTTGCCGCGACACACCCTGACTTGATCGCTGAGCAGCGCAATCTTTTGCGGCACCACCAATTCCGCGCGCGGCTGGGCCAATTTATCGGCGTTCCACAAATTGACGACATAACCGTTTGAGGTAATCGCAATATTTATCTTCGGTTCCACCAAGGCCCTTGCCGTCGCTTTGCCCGGACGCGGCAGCGCCTGATCGACGTCGATTTTGGCAAATTGCGTCCACACAGCGCAGACCAGCAAAAAGCAGATCGTACACGCCAAAAGATCGATAAAAGGCACAACATTGAGCGATGCATCCGCCACACCGCCCCTGCCTGAACTGCCACCACCCATGACGACCTCCCCGCGCGCTGCAAGCAGCGACAACAGCACGTTGCGTTCGCCAGCCGAATTGCTGGCAAGACGTCGGACGCACGTGGCGTGCTTTGGATCTATCGCGGTTGATTGGAAAGTGGGTTTGCGATAGCTTGCGCCGCGCGCCGCGCGCGGCACGGGGGCGGTCTCATGCAGAAGTTGATTTTTACCTTTGTGATCTGCATTTTAGCTCCAATCGCGCCAAACTTGGCCGCCGCCGAAGAACCGCCGTTACATCAACCGGGTTTTCTGATGGGGATCGCAGTTGGGCGCAACTTTGACAGCAACGGTTGGACCAGCTTGGGCAGCGGATCGTCGGTCGTGCCCAACCTCAACTTCGATTTCGCTGGGTCGCTGTTCAACGGCTACGTCGGCTGGGCGCTCAGTGACCGGATAACTGTGCTTGGATCTACCGATTTCGCTCGCGTCAGCGCAAGTTCCGCGGACAACGGCGCAAAAAGCGTGGGCGGCGTCGTGACCGACGCGTCACAGACAGATACCGGTCTGTTGTGGTTTGTCAGTTTGGCTTTGCGCGCTTACTTCAGCGATGCCCATGCGCGCAGCGCTGGCTATGCTCATCTAAGCGGTTTCACATCGATTTCGTCAGCCAACCACGTTCCTGCCGGTAGCGGCAGCGGATCGCTGGACAAACTCAACCGGCTCGGCATCGTCGGCGGCAACTTCACGGGCGGGATGGAATTTCGCATGGCCAGCGGCATCAGTCTGGGCGCCGAATTGGGCTTGCGCATGAATTCCGCCAGCATCCAGTCCAAAGAGGGCGATTCCACGCAGACGTTGACCGTTTTTGCGCCGGTGATGCTGATGCTGTTGAATTTTACGCCGTAGGCGGTGATGGCGTGGTCCGCCCAAGCAAAAACCAAGTCTCGATCAGGCCCTTGCCCTTGACTTCGATTTGGCCGCGGCTTTGCATCTCAAAACGGCCCTGCAGGCGTTCGTGGACTTTGGCCGTGACTTGGATCTTGCCCGCTAGGCCTCCCGACTCCATGCGGCTAGCGGTGTTGACCGTATCGCCCCACAAATCATAGGCGAATTTGCTTTTGCCGATGACGCCGGCGACAACCGGTCCGGTGTGCATGCCGATGCGGATGCCGAGTTTTTCGCCGCTAATGCTCGCGTAGTTTTCAACAAATGCCAGCATATCCAGGGCCATTTCCGCCATCGCCTCAATGTGATCCGCCCGCGGTGCGGGCAGCCCGCCCACTACCATATACGCATCGCCAATGGTTTTGATCTTCTCCAGTCCATGTTTGGTTGCCAATTCGTCAAAACCGCTGAACATTTCGTTTAGGATGCCAACCAGCGCTCCCGGGGCCAGCCGCTCAGACATCGGCGTGAAGCCTACGACGTCGGAAAACAGCACGGAAACCTCGCCAAAACCGTCGGCGATGACTTCTGGACTGTCCTTGAGGCGTTCCGCAATGGCGGCGGGCAAAATGTTGCGCAGCAGCTTGTCGGATTTGGCCTGTTCGCCGAGGATTTTTTCTTCCGCCGAGTCCACCGAGCCCCGCAATCCCATCACCATCGAAGTCGCCGACAGCAGCAGGGCGCAATCCACAGCAAAGGTGACCGCGTGCCAAGTTGAAGTCGCAGTCGCGGGCGGCAACGCATTGGGCAGATCGCGCCAAATCGCGGCGAATAAGAGGTAACCAAGCGACATCAAACCGATGCTGGCCGCAGCCCAGACCCGTTCATCGCGGCGAAAAGCCAGGGCCGCAAAAAGCGTGCCGACTAAAAACCACATGTATTCATGGTAAAGAGAGCCGGACAGCAGCGAAATGCCGATGAAGCCAAAAAACGTCGTCACGACGAAAAATAGCTTGACTGTCAAGTAGTAACCACGCGATTGCAGCCACAGCGCCAACAGGATGAGCGCGACCTGCGCGGCCATGACAAGCGCTGGCATGTACATGCCGACAACAACGAACATCGGCGTAAAGGCACCGATAATCGCCAACGAAACCACGAGCATGAACGTCACGAAGCGCACGTGGCGCATGGCGCTGTGGCTCATGCCGTCTGGCACACCGATGTCCAAAATGCGCTGCCACCACGCGCGGTCAGGCGCCGCGTAGAAAACACCTGAAGTTTGGCTGGGTTTGGGCATGAATCTACCTTGACCGATAAATCGGCCGTCGCATGGCCAGCAAGGCAATCACCCGCGCAACAGCGCCAACAGAGCCGCCCAGCGCTGTGCTGGATCGCCGTAATGCGCCGCATAATCCAAGCGTGAAGCCTCGATGACCGCAACGGCTTGCTGCGCGCCATAGACGTCTGTAATTTCAACGGTTCGCGGTTCGCCACCCGGCAATTGCTTGTAAGTCAGAAAATAGTGCCGCAAGCGATCGATCAAACCGGCAGGACATTGGCTGATATCGCGAAAATGCCCAAAGGCCACGTCACCTTCCAACACTGCGATAATCTTATCATCTGCTTCGTTTTTGTCGATCATACGCAGGCCGCCGATCGGCACGCAGCGCACCAGCAGGTCGGCACGGGTCAGCGTCCGTTCGGTCAGCACGCAGATATCCAACGGATCGCCGTCGCCAACGATGCCGACGCGGCCCACCGCATTCATGCAAAGCGCCGCAATTTTTTCCGCACAAAACGTTTGCGGGACAAAGCCATACGGCATCGGACACACATTGGAAAAGCGCTGCGGCCGATCGATGCGCAAAATCCCCGACGGCTTGTCCAGTTCCAGCTTGACCGTATCGGTCGGCAATATTTCCAGATAAGCCGCTAAACCATTGGCAATATCGCCCGGATCAACACCGTGCCACGGATGCGCTTGAAACAGGCGCGACAGGAGTTGCGGTACCGAGTCAGTCATGGTGTGGTCATCTTCTATCAACAAACCTGTGCAATGAAGAGTCAAGAATGACAAAGCACAATCCTTTTGTCCATAGCGGAAAAGTGTCAGGTCAGGGCGATCGCAAGAACGGTAACCATCTGACACTTTGAGAGATATTCTCAACTTTATCAGCCCTGGTTACCGCCAACCGGTGATCTGCGGACATTGGGGCGCACGGTTTGGAACACAATCGCTGAATTATTAAAAGTATTTTCTGA
>CAMDBH010000091.1 GCA_945889325.1 Klebsiella pneumoniae | reverse complement strand
CGACATGCCGGCGACCAACGCCGCAAGCGCCGCCGTTTTCGCTTCGGGGGAATAAGCCATTGTCATCAAACACCTCCAAGTAGTTGGACGGTGTTCTCGCATGGATTCGCGAGGCGTCAATTTTTTCGGCTACACCCTATATAGAAACTTGGGGGCGCGCCGCCCCCAAACCCCCGCGGCAGCCCGCATCCGCGGCCTGCATGCAGCCTGCCGCACTGCTGTTTCGTCCATCGAGGGTGCCGACCGCGGCGGCATGCTGCATCTCTAAGATTAAAAAACAAATTAGCCCCGCGAATGCGGGGCTTCGCAACTGTAGCGCGAGGCTTTTAGCCCTCATCATTACCCAAAAGTTTGGGGCTGGGTTGAGTCCGCGGAGGCGGACTTTTCAATTGCGAGCCCGCCAATTTAGGGGATCAACATAAGTAACGAATTTGCCCTATTTTGTGCCTTTTTCGAAACCAAACGGAGCGGTGAGTCGCTTGAAAAGCGCGAACTTGCGACCCAGCTAGCAAAACTGGCATCGGTAAAAATCTCATTTTTACCGATCGCCTTATTGGCCGGGGCTCCTTCGGGCGGCACCGCCGTCCGAAGTGGTGATCAATCAATTGGAATTCGCGATTTTTGCGATCCCGCAACCTCGCTTCTCCACCGTGCGCTCATGCGGCAGGGCACAAAACCGAAATTCGTTCGACTCCCTGAACACCAATGAATACATGTCCTTCAACTTTCTGGGTAATGATGAGCCTTTTAGCCTCCGGGAGATCAGAGCAGTTTGGCGAGCATGGGCGCAAAATTTGGTTTGGCCATGTGATTTGCTTGACTGAGCAGCGTCGCTCGGTAGGTGCGTAAATACCAGAATGCCCCTGTTTGTATTACATAATCTCACGTTCATCCGCAATCGCCCCGCAACCAACACGGCGTCAAAACTTCACCGTTGACACGCCACCACCCGCCGCATAGGCTGCCCGCGCCGCGCAACCCGCCTGCGCGCCAGCAGATTGGAGCGCCGCGATGAAAATTAGCCCCTATTTCCACCACAGTGCCGCACCGGCATTCGTCGCCGCTTGCCTTGCATTCGCAGCGTGTTCCACGCCAGCCGCTGCATCGGATCCAAATACAGCCGACGCGCTTGCGGGCAACGGCGACGGCGTTATCACGGAAGTTTCAGCGAATTTTGAAACATCAGGTGCCGACGCGGCCAAGCCGATTGACCTCGGCTTTGCGCTGGCCGAAACGGACGGTGCAGATGTCGCAGATACCGGCCCGTCAACCGATAACTGTCCCGGCGCGGCAGGCTGCGCGTGCACTACAAATGCCGATTGCGACAATTCTTTGTGCATTGAAACGACTGTCGGCAATGTCTGTGCCAAGCCCTGCGTCACCGATTGCGCCGCCGGCTTCAAATGTCAGAACATGTCCCAAGGCGATGTCGTAGCGTTTTGCTTCCCCCAATGGGGCTTTCGCTGCGAACCGTGCAGCGCGTCGGCGCAATGCGTCAGCCCAACCAACGGCAATGACAAATGCGTCCATTATGGCGACAAGGGCAATTTCTGCGGCAGCGCTTGTGTGGAAACCAGTGATTGCGGCACAGGTTTTCAATGCCAAGACATGCCGACAACCGAAGGTGTGAACAGCAAACAATGCGTCAAAACCGACGGCAAATCCAACCAACTCGGCACTTGCGCGTGCAGTCCCAGAGCGGTCAAAAACGCGTTGAGCACCGCGTGCGGCGTGAGCCACATCGATTTAGGTGTGACATGCAAAGGCAGCAGAACCTGCAAAGTGGAAGAAGAAAGCGGACCTACGCCCTGCGACGCGCCTGAACCGGCCACGGAAATCTGCAACAATGTCGACGACGACTGCGACGGAAAAACGGATGAAAACGTCTGTGACGACGCCAACAGTTGCACGCTCGACGCCTGCGACCCCAAAGGCGGCGGCAAGGACGGTTGCAGCCACGCGGCAAATGACAATTTCGTCTGCAATGACGGTGATTTATGTACCACTGGCGATGTGTGTGCGGCCAGCGTTTGCAACGGCATCGCGGTCATTTGCGACGACAAAAATCCGTGCACTTCAGAAGTCTGCGAAGCGGCCAAAGGCTGCACAGAGACTGCGTTATCCGGCCCTTGCGACGACGGCAACGCTTGCACTTTGGGCGATACGTGCAGCGGCGGCCAATGCAAAAGCGGCCCGCCGCCCAGTTGCAGCGACGGGGTATTAAACGGCGGCGAAACCGGCAAAGACTGTGGCGGCAAGGGCAGTTGCGCGTTGCCAGCCTGCCCAGTTTGTGGCGCTGGATTGGGCTGTAAGGACAATACCGACTGCGCGAGTTTGCTTTGCAGCAACGGCGTTTGCACTGCGGCCGGTTGCAAGGACGGCGTCAAGAACGGCGATGAATTGGACGTGGATTGCGGCGGATCTTGCGCCATTTGCCCGACTTTGTTGCTTTATGCCGGTGGCGCAACCAGCGCCGGCGCCGAACGTTTGAAAAAAGGCCCTTGGAAAGTCACACCTTTTGCCGCGCAAACCGTCGACGGCGTGTCGATGGCCGCTTTTGGCAGCGGTGGCTCGACGCTGGGTGTGGTGGCGATGTCGCGTTTCACAAAGCTGCAGGACCTCAGCGACAACGCGTTGCAATTCAGTGTGTGGAATCAAAACGGCTGGCAGGCACCGGTCAGCGTCGGCAACGGCATCACCACGCAGAGTTGGCCGGCGGTCGTGCGCGTGGGCGATGCGGCGCAAGTGGTGTTTCACGGTCAGGATTTCAAGTATTACGCCACAGCTTTTGACGGCAAGGGTTGGTCGGCAGTCGCAGGAATCGGCTCGCCGCAGGCCTTTGGCCCCAGCGCACCGAGCCTCGGAAGAACGATTACCGGCGCGGCCTTAGCCTATTTCGACGGCGCAAATGCCAACCACGTCACAGCGCGCACCCTGGCCGCGGGCGTTTGGGGCAATGCGGTCGATGTTGCCGCTGCGCCCGATTTTTCGGTTCCGCCGACGCTGGTCGCAACCTTGGGCTCACCTTCGGATTTGCTGCTGGTTTATGTCAAAGTTGGCGGCCAAATTGCCTATCAGACTTGGGCCAACGGCGTTTGGAGTGCGGCACAAGATTTGAAAAATGGCTTAACAGCTTCAAGAGTTGCGCTGGCAAATAGTTTGGACACAGCGGCGACTTTGGCTTTTCGCGGCTTGGATGACAAACTTTATACGGTCAATTGGGGCGGCGCGAATTGGGGCCAGATTGTGCAGGTCGGTACGCCGCCCGCGGTGACAAAAACCTCGCCAGCGTTGGCAGTTGGCCTCAATGGCGATGCCGAATTGGCCTGGGTCGATGCCGCCGGCGTGGTGTGGAACAGCACGCGCGCGGGCGGTGTGTGGGGCGCGCCGGTGCAGGTGACGACGGGCGCGTTGCATGTGGCGCTTTTGCATGTGCCTTAGAGCGGTCAGGTATTTCAATACCTTCCCTCAATCCGCCTCCATCTTGGCGGCGCCATCGACGCCCTCGGTCTAGCCGACTTATTTTTTCCCAGGCCCTTATGACGTGGCGTGCATCGTGGCGTAGATTGCCCAACTGCGACGTTTTCCTTGAAAATCGCCCATTGTTTGACAGCGCAAATGCTCACGCGTAGTCTCGCGGGTGGGCTCTGCTGCCGCCGCTTGGCGCGGCTGCCCTGCAAACTACAAGGGAGATCAAATAATGAGTAACAAATCCACCGGCTTAAATTTGCAATTGGCGATCGCCGCCGTGATGTTGGCCTGTTGCAGTTGCGGCGGCGCCCAAGCAGCCGATACGCCAGTGCCGGGGCCGTCTTTGTCCGACACACCAGCCTGCGGCGGCGCCAGTTGCGGCGATTGCACCGCGGAAGCCGGTTGCATCTGGCGCATCACGGATGGCAAATGCTCAGCCGACAATACCGGTTGCACTGCCACCAGTTGTGTCAGCGAACCGAACGCCTGCACCATGACCAAATAAGTACGCCAGTGGGTGCAGCGCACAGGTAGCGGTCGATGAACGAGCCAATTCGCCCCGATGCCGCGCCCCCGCCAGCCCCCGCCGAAGATCCGGCTGCCGATACACTGGCGGAAACCCCAGCGGCGCATCCAAATCCTCAATTATTTGATGATTCTGGCGCGGCGACGGACACAGCTCGCGCGGGCGCCGATGCCACGGTTGCCGCCCACAGCGCCGAAAAATCGCCGTCGACCTTGCCGCTTGGCCGAACCAGCGCCGATACGCGTCTGCTCACCGCGGAGCACGCTGGGCGCTATCGCGTGCTAAGTCGGCTCGGCCAAGGTGCAATCGGCGTAGTGCGCTTGGCCTATGACCACCATTTGGGCCGCGAAGTCGCCATCAAAGAACTCAAGCGCGACAACCGCGGCACGGCGGCCGAGGCGCGCTTCATTGAAGAAGCAAGGATTACAGGGCTATTGGAGCATCCGGGCATCGTGCCGGTGTATGAATTGGGCAAGCGCCAAGACGGCACGGTGTATTACGCGATGCGGCGGCTGCCGGGGAGAACGCTGCAAGATGCATTGCTGAATCAGGATCTTACGGCTCGCTTGCGCTTGTTGCCGCGGCTGATTGCGGTGTGTCAGGCCGTTGCTTTTGCCCACAGTCGCCGCGTCGTGCACCGCGATTTGAAGCCGGCCAACGTGATGCTGGGTGATTTTGGCGACACGTTGGTGCTCGATTGGGGGTTGGCCAAGCAGCAGCAAGGCGACGGGTCCGCCGACGCGACGCAGCCTTCTGCTACAGATTCCGTGCGCTTGCGCAGTACCGGTGGCCACACCACCCTGCAGGGCGACATCATGGGCACGCCTGCGTACATGCCGCCCGAGCAGGCGCGCGGGGACGTGGCGCACATCGACGCGCGCTCCGACGTGTACGCACTAGGCGCTATTTTGTATGAATTTTTGACCGGTAGGCCGCCGTATGTCGCGCCCAATGCGCAACTGGCGATCGATCAGGTGCTGCGGGGAAATCTGAAATCCCCGCTGGAATTTGAGCCAGATGCGCCGCGCGAACTGGTGGCGATTGCATTGCACGCGCTGGCCCATGATCCAAAGGACCGCTATGCCGATGCGCGGGCCATGGTCTTAGATTTAGAAGCTTTTGCCGCGGGCGGTCTGGTCGGCGCGCACACCTATCGCCGACGCGAACTGCTGCGGCGCTGGTTGCGCCGGAATCTGGTCGCCGTGACTGTCGTGTTGGTCGCGCTGTCGGCGGCGCTGGGCGCGTATCGCGTGCGCGGCCACCAGGAAGAAGGGGCGGCCCAAGCCCATGAAGAAAAGCGCCTTTCCTTGGTATTGGCCAAGGTCGAAGCGCAATTGCGCGCCGCCGAGTCACCGCGCGGTGCCGGCTGGTACGACGCGGCCGCTTACAAGCTGATTTCCTTGCGTGAACCGGCAGTTGAACAGCGGTTGATCGCTGCGTTGCGCAGCGATAAGCCCAGCGAGCGGCGTTTGGCGGCGCGGGCCCTTGGCGGCATGGGCACCACGCTGGCCGTTGCCCCGCTGCTGGCGCGGCTGGCGCCCGGCGTAGAAACGGATGAAAATCTTGTGGTTGAACTGATCATGGCCCTAGGAAACATCGGCGATCCATCGGCTGACGATCCAGTGGACAAAGCGAGACGGCGCTACGGTCAGTGGAGTTATGTTTGGCAAAGCACAATTGTGGCCTTTCGCATGATCGAGCCGCCCGAAATTCCGGCTCAACTTCAGCGGGATGCCAACAAATGGGTCGATCGCGGCAACGCATTGGTCAACAAGCAGCGGCAAAAAGAAGCGCTTGTCGATTTTGACAAAGCCATTGAAATTGACCCTAAATTGGCGCGGGCGTGGACCAACCGCGGCATCGCGTTGCGCATGGTCGGCGACTTTTCACGCGCCTTGGCCGACCATACCCAAGCGCTTGAACTCAATCCAAAATTGGGTGCCGCACTGGCCAACCGCGCAGTCGTGTACAAAATTCGCCGTCAGGATGAACTTTCCCTGGCTGACGCCGAGAGCCACATCGCGCTCAAAGACGCGCAGTTGGCCAACGCAAGGCGCGCACGGGCCAATCTCTTGATGCGGCTGGATCGGTTTGCGGAAGCGAGAAATGAACTGGATCAAGCCCTTGCGCTGATGCCCAAAGGCGCACAGACGCTCATGACGCTGGCGCGGCTGGAGTTGGCGCAACAAGATCCAATCACGGCGCTGAGTTGGCTGACACGAGCCGTGGACATGAGTCGGCAAGAAGTACTGGGTTTGCGCCTGCGCGCGATCGTGTATCGGCAATTGGGCCACGATGATGCCGCCAAAGGCGATTTGGATGCGGCGGTTGCCTTGGATCCCAATGAACAGCACGTGTTGGCGGACCGCGGCGCGCTGCTGTTGGCCCAAGGGCAAACCGCGACCGCGCAAGGCGATTTTGACCGGGCCATCGAATTGCGCGGCGATGAGGCTGAGCCACTGGTGGAGCGCGCGATCCTGTTTTACGCCGATCAGCGGCAATATCCATTGGCAATCAAGGATATGGATGCCGCACTGCAAAAGGCCCAGCCGGCGGAACGCGTGTGGTTTGCGTTGTTGCGAGAAGCCTTGCAGCGTCAACTCGAACCTGCCGCAAACCAGTTGTCGGCTGTCGCGGTGCTGGGGCAAATTCCTTGGCATGACGAGCTGTTGCGGGTGGCGCGCGGCGAATTGGCCGCCGATGGGCTGTTGCCGCGCGTCCGCGACGCGACCGATCGCTGCGAATTGCGCTTGGCGGCGCTTTTGTCGCCTCGCGCAAGTGCGCTGCCCGCGCTGGGCGAAGCGCCGTGGCGGGCCGCCAAACGCCTGCCCGATCCCGCGGACGTCGGCTGCGCGGTTCTGCGCGGGTTGCCTGCGCCAACCCGCTAAAATCGCAGATGAAAAAAAAGCATTGACGCCAACCGCCGCCGCCCGTACAGTCGGAGGGCGGAGCTGAGCGCGTCGCGCTTGATGCCTGTGAGTCGATTGAGTTTTGTTCCAAAGTGGTTTTGATCAGCCATTTTGGCGACCATAAGCGTGTAACCCCACGCGCTTGCAAAGGAAATACCCATGTTGCGCCAATTTGTTTCGCTTGTTGTTCTAAGCGTTGCCGCGTTGGCCTGTTCGTCCGCTCCGGCGCCCGGGGCTGACCCCAGTGGCGGTGGAGGCGGCGGCGGCGGGGGTGCCAACGGCTTTGTGTGCAACAATCCGGCGCAAAAAAGCGTAGATTGCCAAGCCGTACTGGCCGTTATGCAAGAGGATAGTCAAAAACTGGTGGCGGACAAAGACACCGTGCAAATCAACGTGAGCGACATGACCGTCGGCAGCAGCCGCGACGTGATTTTCGATATCACAAACACGGCGGCGGTTTTGGTCGCGTCACCGCTTCTTATTGAAAACATGGAATTAAGTGACCCCGACGTCACTGCTGATGCCGCGATCGCGCCCGCCTTCACAGTGTTGGCTTGGGACTACGCCAACAACCAAGTTAGCGACACAGTGGTCGACAAGAACTACAAGTTCTCGGCCGTGGTTCCCGATGATGCCAGCACGCCCAATGCCGTGATTATCCAGAAGTTTGTGGTGCGATTTGCCCGGCTGGATGCCGCCAACCGTGCGGCGGTGTTGAAGTTTAAGGTCGAACATGACCTGCACCACAAGGACTTCACCATCAACATCAGAACCAAACCGGGCAAGGCAAAAATTGTCGTCAATCCAGAGCAGTTGCAGTTCCCTTACACCCAAGTCAACAAAAGCAAGTCGCTCGACTGCACGGTGACCAACGTCGGGGATGCGCAGTTGGTTGTCAATTCTATTACGTTTAGCGGTGATGTGACGTTTAGTGTGCAACAGCAGGCTTGCCCCGCTCTGGGTGTCAAACAGGAGCATCCAGGTGAACTGGCGGCGAATTTGGCCATCGAGCCGGGTGCATCTCACGCCTTTTGCGTGACATTTGTGCCCACGAGCGACAAGATGCAAACGGCAAATTTGGTCTTTCACAGCACGGACTTGGCCAATCCCGATGCGACTTGCAAATTGGTGGCCAATTCCGATGTGCCGTGCATCAAACTCAGCGCCAGCAAACTCGACTTTGGCGCGGGTATGATCGGCGTGCCGGTGCCCAAGAAGATCACGGTGCAAAACTGCGGCGGCGCCGAACTGATAGTCGACGGCATTGCGTTGTTGGCGTCGTCACCGAGCAAAGATTTCACCTTTGACTTCAAAGAGATGATCGCCGGCGCCAAAGGCCAATGCGCCAAAGTTGATGCAAAAAGCGGCCCGTCCAAAGCCAATCCGTGCATTCTGCCCGTCAGCGGGCAAACTGAATTCAGCGTGATTTACACACCGCTCGCCGTGAGTAAAAAGGACACAAAAGGCAATCCCGAACTGGATTTGGCGGTGGCTCAAGTGTCATCCAATGCGTCGGTCAAGCCCGACGTGCAATTGCAGGGTTATGGCGTCAACAGCCTGTGCCCAACCGCCCTTGTCAGTGTGAAAGAGGGCGAAGAAGTGATTCCGCAAACCACCTTGCACCTCTTCGGCTCAGCGTCCAAGGGGGCAGGCAGCGCGACGGTGAAAAGTTACAAATGGACGTCGACGCAGCCCATTGGCTCCAATCAAAAGTTCATGCCCAATGATTTCACAGCCGATCCGACGATTGCCCTCAATGCCGCTGGCAGCTATCAGTTTTGCCTCGACGTCACGGACAGTGCGGGTGTGAAGTCGTGCGCGCCTGCCTGTGTCAGTGTGCTGGTGCAACCGAACAACGCCATTCACGTTGAATTGCTGTGGGACACGCCGGCTGACCTAGACCAGACGGACACAGGTGTCGGTGCGGGTGCCGACTTGGACTTGCATTTTGCCAATCCGCTCGCATCGGGACCTGACCTAGATTGCGATGGCACGGGCGACCCGTGGTTCAACGGCACTTTTGACACATTTTGGCTCGATTCGGCACCCAACTGGGCTTCAGCCAACAGCAAAACCGACGACCCGTTTTTGGCGCTGGACGATACCGACGGGGCCGGACCTGAAAATCTGAACATCGAGCAGCCGCAGGGCGACGCCAACAACCCGTTCGCCTATTCAGTGGGTGTGCATTACTGGAATGCCCATGGTTTTGGCAAATCGTTTGCGACTGTGTCCATCTACGTGCAAAGCGTGCTGGTGGAAAAAATCGAAAAAGTGATGATGAATCCGCTGGATATGTGGTACGTCGGCAAGGTCAACTGGCCCAACCAAGTCGGAGGCGGCAGCCTGCCGCCAGTCAATTTGTGCCACCAGAGCGGCGATGCTTGCCTCGGCATCAAGGAGCCGACCAATCTCAAAGGTGGCAAGATGTGGAAGGCGACGGGGGCGAATTGCATGACGCCTTGCTATGTGCCCAAGGGGATTATTGACGCGAATATGGGGGCCAAGCCCGCTACTTGCAAATAGCCTCCGGCGGTTGCGCTGCGCGCGGCTTGCATTTGTACAGGGTTGGTTTTGCGCCTAGCGGCGCGCGGCTGATTGGGTATGAGTTTTGGTGCGCCTAGCGGCGCGGCTGCGCAGATACAAGTTTTGGTGCGCCTTCGGCGCGCGACAGTAAAACACTTTATTTCCAGTGACAAGTTCCGCCTGACGGCGGGTCAGGGTGGCCCAGCGCGGCCACCCCGACACCCCGCGCGCTTTTGTTTCAAATCATGGAGTTGGGGTGCCCGCGTGCGGCTCCTTGACCGCTGCGTTACCGTGCTTCGCGCGGCAACGGTTTCTGACAGTCGGCGCAAAGCGGGCGGCGCAAATGTGAAAATATCTGCAATGAAAAGGCAGGGATTGGCGACGCCCGCCCGGCTCCCTAACCGTGGCGACGGCTGAAGCCGCCGGGTCCGGACGGTCGGCGTTTGGCGGCGAGAGGGGGATCATGCCAAAACTGGGGTAGTCGCGGGTCTCCGTGCCCGCGTTGCTTAGGCTATGATCTGCAACGTATTTGGCGGGACCGCTTCGCGGACGGGAGGCAGGGATTCCAGTGGTCGGCCTTGAAGGCGGGGCGGGTGCGTTTAGAATAGCGGGTAGGGCTATCGCAAGAACGATCGGTCTCCGTGGCGGCCTATTGCGCCGGGATCGATCGACGGGTCGCGTGCGATATCGTCAAATATATTGAATGTGCGAAGAAAAATGGGTCCGCTGGCGACGCGTGGGAATAAAATTCCCCCGCTACATTTCAAGATGTCCCTTCGGGACA
>CAMDBH010000090.1 GCA_945889325.1 Klebsiella pneumoniae | reverse complement strand
TGAAATAATCGCTTGACATGCGCCTGAATCGGGCGCATTTTTGTTGTCGGCGTCTACGGTGGACGCGGATTTTGCCGATGTTGGCGGTTTTTGGCGGCGAAAATGTGCGCGGACGATGGGCATCGGGCGGTCGAAATTCCTACTTACGTCCGCTGATTATGGTGGTCACCTTCGTCGGTTTCGTCGGCGGTTGGACGCACGCATTCTTCGGGGTCGATTCGCTGTTCGCCGCTGGGGCTTTGGCCGCCGTGGTCGCGACTTGGTTTACGTTTTTACCCAGTTTCCTCTTCATTTTCGCAGGCGCACCGTTCATCGAGTCCACCCACGGCGAACTGCGCTTGACGGCCCCGTTGACCGGTATCACCGCGGCGGTGGTGGGCGTGATTGGGCAACTCGCTGTGTTCTTCGTTTGGCATTTGCTGTGGCCGCACGGTAGCAGCGCTGCGCCCTTCGCGGGGGCCCTCGATTGGCCCTCTCTGGCTCTCGGCGCAGCCGCCGTTGTGGCGCTGTTTCGCTACAAAATCGGAGTGATTCCGTTGATTCTGGGCTGTGGTGCGGCGGGTCTCGTGTTGCACAGCGTCTTGCCGCTCTAGGGCAAGTGAACGGGCAAAAAGTCGGTTTCACGGCGAGTGTTGCCGCGATCTAGCCCCACTGGACGACAGTTTGTCGCGCCACGCCCCAGCAATGGATCGCCCAAAAATGCGCAACACCCAAGGAGATCGGCTCGAATTTTCGCCGATTTCGCAGCGGACGCCACTGCTTGAACCGTTGCCGATCAGGCGGCCGGTTTCGCCGAACGCCACAAGCCAGCAAGTGCCGTGAGTGCATACGTCGCGGCACCGGCCAAAAACGTCGCTGCAAAGCCAAAATTCATGCAAGCCAGTGCAGCTGCACACGAACCCACCACAGAAGCAAAACCATTGATGCCCCAAGCCCACGGCACCAAGCGCGGGCAATCCGCTGCCAAACGCGACATGCCCAGCGGCATCAGGGTGCCCAACGCGACGCCGATGAGCAGCACAAGCAGCTCCGTAATCGCGATCTTCGCCACAAAATCAAAGTCTTGGGTCGCATCTAACGCCCAAGCGTGCAAGGGGTTGGAGGCCAAAAGCACCACCACCGTCGCCAGCGCAAACGTCGCCACCGTCTTGGCCGAGGCCCCCTGCTCGCCGCGCTGAAAGCGCACCGACAAAAACGACCCCAAGCCCGCACCGACCAAAAGCCCAGCGAGCACCGCCGTCAAGGCGTGGGTCGGATGCCCAAGATACAGGACAAACCTTTGCATCATACTGACTTCCACCAGCATAAAGCCCACGCCCAGTCCGATGAAGTACGGCATCGTTTGCAGCGCCGCAAGCGGTTGGGTGCCCAAAGCTTCCCGCCCGCGCCGCCACAACGGGATCAACAGGCAGGCGATGCTCAAAACCACGGCCAATGCCAACATTTCCATGACCATATACTGGCCATTGAGCATCAGTGCCTCGGGTTGGGCCAGGATCGTCGCCCACATGTCGTCCGTCGGCCGGTAAAAGAAAAATGGCCAATCATCCGTAGGTGGGCGCAATTCGTAGTTCTGGTCCTTGCGCGCCTCGGTCAATGCATCGGCCGCTTTGGCAATTTCTGAAAAACGCCCGGGCGTGGCTTTGAGCGGATCGTGCAGCCACTGAAATCCGGCTTTTTGCGCCTGATCGCGCAGCGCTTGCACCGATTTTTCGTCGAAGGGCGACCGGCGAAACAGCACATTGGCAGCGCGCGCCGTCGCATCGCCGCTGTGCTGGCTGCTCAAAATCGCCACATGTGCACCGAGGTCCTTGATCCCCAAATGTTCTGCCGCCGCGTCCATCATCGTGAGCAAACGCACGACTTCGTCGCCTTGCCATCGGATCAGCATCAGCAGGCCGTTTGGCGTAAGGTGCTGTAAATATTCCTCGATTGCTTCTTGGGTGTACAGGTTGTTTTCCGACAGCGCAAACGCGCCCGCTGCCGTCGCCGCCCAGGTGTCCACCAAAGAGAGCTGAATTGTATCATAGGTTTCCTTGCTGCGGCGCACGAAGGTTCTGCCGTCGGCGACATGGACCTGCAAGCCCGCGTGCTCGTACAAATGGCCGCTATAATCGGCAAATTGGCCGCGCATCACGTTGTTGGCAATCAGCGGATTGATTTCAACGGCATCGACTTGTTTCATGCCGTGCATAAACGCGGTAAGAATGTCGCGGCCACCGCCCGGTCCAATGACGAGCGAACGGCCTTTTTCGGCGGCGACGTAACCGACCGCGGTAAGTTCATACCGCAAGAATTCGTGGCCTTCTGGACCGGACGCGGGCATGACCGGCGTCGACGCGGCGGCATCGATGTCCATCATGTGGCCGGTGACCACAGGGCCTTTGTAGTTGGGGCCGACGGCCCACGGTCCCATCGGCTTGTCGTACACCGCGATGCGGCTCAGGGCATTCCAGCCTTCAAACAGCACCACGTCGCCGATGCGGCCTTTGGGTTTGCGCAGCCGCAGCGCGCCCACGGCGCTGTCGGCGGCGACCAAGGCAAGACACAGGGAGACAATGAGCCAAGCACTTGTTTTTTCGCGCTTTTGCATGTTTGGATAGGCGACGAGGATCGACAAGGGCGCAAAGAGCACCGAGGCGACCACCGCAGCCGGACCGCCGAGCCACACCAAAAGCGGCACGACCAAAAGCCCTGCCACACCGGCCGCCGCCAGATCCGCTGCATAAAGTTTGGAGAATTGCGCGCGGTGGTGGTTGAACAGCAGCGCAAGCACCAGGCCACCGAAATAAAACGGCACGACGCCCACGACGTAGACACAGGCCAGCACCAACAGGCGTTTCCAGGTAAAATCTAGTGAAATTGCATACCTGACCAGCAACGTCAGCGCGACCACGGTCGCTGCGGCGAAGAGCAAACCGGAGCGCTGGATATCGACGTCGGCGCGCTCTGGGGTAAAACGCTGCGGCGCCAAGGACACGCGCACACCTGCAGTCGCCAGGCCGAGCATGCCGATGGAAATCGCCGCGAAGGCGAAGTGGTGATACAAAGTCACCGAAAACAATCGGGTTAGCAGGACTTCGAGGAGGAAAATCGACGCTGCGATGCCGGCGACGGCTATGACAGGGCAATTGGGGCGCGCAAGGTTGGACACGGTCATGCTCACAACATCCGGAAGGACCAGATACGAATAGGGAAAGATCTAACTGCGCCGCGCAGCCCCTGCGGCTGGACGGTGGGTTGGTGCACAACGACGCACGGTCGTGGCCGTCCCTGCCTGCGGCGAGCGCGGGGTCACCGCGGCGGCGTTGCGAAAACCGAATGGGTCCGAAGCTCCGGCAATCCTTGCAGGGCATCCACGCGAACGTGCACCGCCAGCGAGCGCGTGTCAAGCGTCCGGTCTTGCCCCGATTCGCCGCTTTGGGCGCAACTCCGCGTTGTCGCTCCAGTACGGTCCTCAACGACCGCGACGGTCGCCTCCGGTCCGTGCTTCACTCCGCCTTGATTTGCATCCCAAATCGACAAATCGATTGAAAAACTGTGGTGGATTCTGGCTTGCCGATAGGCGTCGCAGGATGCTGGGCAGTTCAGCATCGGGCATCCGGATTTACAGCCAATTGGAGAGGTCGGACTCGTCGCAAAAGCCGACAGATTGCCCGTAGGAGGTGTGATGATTCCGCACGGACCAGCCAGCTTGCCCTGCTATGTACCCTCAAAGCGACGGGGTCGGGGACAGCACTTGCTCGCGCGCCCAACGCCGCAACCCGCGCAGCGAATGCTGAACGTTCACGCCGACGACGCCCTCCGGTGCGCCCCCTCCCCCAACAACCAGCGCGACCGACGGCGGCAGCGCAACACGCAACTGATTGAGATCACTGGGCGCTCGGTCCGCATCGCACGCTGGAGAAACGCTCACGAGCACCGCGCGCAAATCGGCACGCGCCCCGATGTCGGCCGCCGCCTGAGCGAGTTCGGCGACGGGTAGGTTGGCGCCAAAAAAAATCACCGACATCCCGGCCAAACGCACGGTCACGGCCGCCATTTGCAAGCCAGTCATGTGCAATTCGTCGCGCAGGGTCGCGCAAAGCACGGTCGGTGCGCTGATCGCATTGGGCGTCATCATCGCGCCAAGGCGTGCGCGCATTTGCTCCGATGCGAAATGCTCATGCGCTATCGTCAGACGGCTGTGGGCCCAAAGCTGACCCACCGCCAAAAGAAACGGCCTAGCGTAATCGTCTAGGAACTCAACGGCACCCACGTCGTTGGCGGCGCGCGTGAGTTCATCGGCCAGCGCAGGCCCATCGAAATGGGCCACGAGATTGAGCCAGCGCGTCAACAGCGGATCGCGCCAGTGTTCGGACGGCACCAAATCCAACAGTTGCGGAAGCGGCCCTGCTGCCGACACAGCATCTGCCACAGCAGCGGCGGCCTCGAGTTGCTGCAGTTGCAACACCGCGGCCAACGCGTATCGGCGGTGTCCGCCCAGCGTGCGCACATAGGCAAGCCGCCCGCTGTCCGACCAGCGTTTGACGCTCGTTGGACCGACGCCCAGTTTTTGGGCGACCTGCTGTGTGGTCAATAGTTCATCCATGTGCTCCCCCTTTTGACCGCACTGTGGTGCTGTAACAGCGGTTTTTCCAATGGGTTGTGCCGTGGTCGCGGCGCACGGCCTGTGGCGCAACGCTGGTTTGGCGTTGGATACGCCGACGGCAACACGTGCGCACTGGTCCCCACCCACGCGCTTGCGCCGCCCTGATTTGCGGCCAAATTCGACAATTCGATCGAAGATCGGTCCTCGAGTCTGGCGCCACCCACCACCGGGCAATGGAGTGTAAAGGCACCGTTTGAGAAATGCATCTGTGGCATGGTTAGAACTCACCTCGCAAGCCAAATGAAGGGATTATCGGCAGGCCGCTGGCATAGGTGGACTGCCGCGCGTCAAAACTGTACTGAATGGATTCAGGATTGGCGCGGTTGTAGGCGTTTTGCACGTCCAGGTACGCGGCGAGGACAAAGTGGTTCAACGCCCAAGTCTTGTCCACGCGCACATCCAGTTGGTGAAACGCGGGTAACCGCTGGCAATTGATGCAGGTGGAGGAAACGCGGTTCCAAGTGTCGTCGTTGGCGTTCCAGTTTGCCGTCTCAATGCCGGTGAATGGGCTGCCGGTCACATAGCGCCAACGTGCGCCAACTTCCCAATTCCCTGGCAGTTTATAGGAACCGAGGGCGGTGAATATGTGGGTTTGGTCCCAGCCGAAAAAACGCTCCACATCGCCTGGGTGATCGGTCCGCGTCGCGCGCTGCAGGGTGTAACTGATCCAGCCGAAAAACTGCCCGACCGGCTTGTGGCGCACCAACAATTCTAGACCCCGCACGTGACCCGCGCCATCGTTGCTGTAAGGCGCACCAGACGCAGGCCATTGCGGGTTCGCAACCACCAAACTCCATAAATTTTTACCGAACAACTGGGCGTCGATCACCAGCGCTTCACTCGGGCGCCACTCCGCACCGAGGTTGATTTCACCGGCGCGGATTGCACCCAAGGCCGGATTGCCCACCAGCGCGCCCAATTGTTGCGGTTCCGGCTTTTGCGACGACAGACCCGCAGATGCCTTCAAGGTCCAATCGGCGTTGAGTTTTTCACGAATCGCCAGACGCGGGGATAAAGTGTCGTCGATGCGCTGAATCACCGTGCCTGCATCCGATTTGGAATAACCGCGGAAGAAATCAAGACGCAAACCCGCAACAATTTCTAAGTCTTTGACTGGCTGCATGACGGCATCGCTCCACACTGCGGGTGCATAAAACGAGCCTTTTTGTTCAAGCGAAACGGTTTTGCCAGCGGCACCGCTGCCCGTGCCCGGCTCGCCGGTGCCCGGGGTGTACGGCAATTTCAGGGCGATCTCGTAGGGGGTCCACAGCCAATCCATGCCCCCGCGCAACGTGAGCCCAGAAAAGCGGCGCGTGAAATCTTGGCGCAATGTGTAGTCGCTCGCTTTGAGGTTGAACGCAATGGCATTGCCCAGCGAGGCGTTGAGCGACGAGGGCACCGCGCCCACGGTCGTTTGGCCCCGCCAGTTCTCGCCGCCGTAGCGCAACACGCCGATGCCCCCGACAAATGCGGTCGCAGCGTTGATTCCGCCGCGGGCACTTGGAAAAGCGGCAGGCGGCTTGTCGACAACGGCGCGCAGGGAATCATCCGAGCCAAACAGCAGCAAAGTGGCGTTGGTCTGGGCGGAGAATCGGTGGTCGACTTTGGCTTGGTAGTCGTAATACCTCGGTACGGCGACAAATGGCAAAACGCCGTCCGGCACCACCGTGGCCAACAAACCATCGATGTAAGAACGCCGCGCTGCCAACGTGACGTGGGTATTCTCGGACAGGCCACCGCTGACGATCGCGCCAGCGTGAAATGCGTTGGCCTCCACGGTGGCGCGCCAAGTCCCTTCTGCTGGCGGTAGGGCAAGTTTGGCCTCGATGAGGCCACCAATGCGCCGGCCCACCCGCGCCGCTTGAGGTCCGGGTTGGAACTCCACGCCCGTCAATAGATCGGTGTTGAAGACGGAATACAAGCCGCCAAAGTGATAAAGTTGTGGAATATTAACACCTTCAACCATCGTCTGCGTGTCAGCTGGTGCCGAGCCGCGCACCACGATCTGGCCGCTGAAGCCGCCCGTTCGCGCTACGCCGGGCAAGTTCGAGATGACTTTGAAACTGTCGCCATAGGTGCCCGGTACTTTGGCAATTTCTTCCTTTGAGATCGTTTGTTTGCTGGGCTCACCCGGTGCGGGCGGCGCAACGGCTGCTGTTCGATAAACGACATAGCTTTTGCGTTCTGGGCGCAAGACGATCTTGAGTTCGCCTTTGCTCGGCACAGTAACGCGAAGCCGCAGTGGCTGGTGGTCATCCCCTGGCAAGAAGATCGCGGTTTCACCGCTGGGCACGGCGTCGAAGACGAAACTACCGTCGCCGTCGGTGTAAGTTTCGGTTGACAAATCAGGGAGTACCACTTGGGTGCCCGGCATGGGCGCGCGGGTGCCGCGCTCCAACACCAGACCGGTGATACGGCCGCGGGCCGGTTGCTGGTCGATCTGCGATCCGTCCTTTCCGTCTGCACGCGCCGGCGCGCTTTCAGCGCCTGGGGCCGCGGTGTTGGTGGCCGAAACATCGCCCGGGAGACCCGCCGCGTAGGCAGAACCGGACGAAAATATCGAAATAATTAAGAGGGATGCGGAGACGGTTTGTGCAAAGCTGTGGTTCATCAGTTGCCCTTGCGCGGGAGGAAGTGCCCGCGTGCTGGATCACATAATAGTCGGATTGGACGATATTGCAAGGTCTGATCAAAAATAAATCGTCTATCGAAGGTTGACAAATCGTCCATAACGACTATTATGCCCAAAGGAGGTGGCCAGACACGCGACCTCAGACAATCCATCGCAGCCGGCCCCCCAAAGCCCGGCTGCCGCAACGGCACAGGAGTCTCATCATGATGATCGAACAAATTTCTAACCTTATGGATCGCGTCGGCGCTCAATGGGTGCTGTGGCTTCTGGCCGCGATGTCGGTGTTGTCCCTCACCGTCGTTGTCGAACGCCTTTTGTTCTTGCGCAAACGTCGGGTACCGGTGGAGTTGCTGGAAGGTGAATTGATCGCCGCGTTGGACCTCGGCGTGGAGCACGCCATTGCGCTGCTCAAGCCGTACCGCGGCATGGCGGCGCGGGTTCCGCTGGTGGCGCTCGCGCACCTGCACCGCGGACCGGCCGCGATCGAGGAATTGATGACCGCGCGCGAAGCGGCCGAGCACAAGAGTTACGAGCGCTTCCTTGGGTGGTTGGGCTCGGTTGGTGCCAACGCGCCGTTTGTAGGCCTGTTGGGCACGGTCATTGGCATCATGGGCGCTTTTGCCAAACTCGAGCTCTCGGCCGGTGCGGCGAGTGCATCGCGCAACCAAATGATCATGGGCAGTATTTCTGAGGCGCTGGTGGCTACCGCAGTGGGGCTCTTCGTCGCGATTCCCGCAGTCGTGTTGTACAACTTGCTGCGCACCAAGGTCAAAGAAGCCCAAGCCGACACCCGCATCCTCGCGGGCGTTGTATTGGCGTGGTCCAAACAGCTGCTGCCCGCCGCCGCCGCGACGCCGATCAAGAGGCAGGCAGCGTAACAGGGCACAGCATGGACTCTATTATCCGTGGACACGTGAACAAGACTGCAGAAAAACAACAGGATTACCGGAGGATCAGATGGCGATGAAAATGGCGACGGGAGATGACTTGGTGGTGGATATCAACGTGACGCCGCTTGTGGATGTCATGTTGGTGTTGCTGATTATTTTCATGCTCACAAGCACAACGCTGCAGGCCGTGGAGCCTACCCAGGCGCTGAAAGTCGAGTTGCCGGCGGCGGCGACTGCGCAGCAAAAACCTTCGAATCCACTATCGATTGTGCTGGATAAACGCGGCAATCTGTACTTGGACGCGGTCCTGCGAACGCGCGCGGAGTTGGAACAGGCCGTGCGGCAGCGGGTTGCGCAAGAACCGAACGTGACCGCGTTGGTGAGCGCGGACCGCACGGCGACCCACGGCGATGTGGTGGGCCTGATGGACAGTGTGCGTCTGCTGGGCGTGCGCGACATCGCCATCAACACAAAAAAGCAAGATATTTCGCAATAAGGCGGCCACATGAACTACGATTTTCGCAGCGCATTGATCACAGCCCTGCTTTTGCACGCAGGCGTGTTCTTTTGGGTAAGTTGGTTGCCACCCGCAGCCGCGATCGAAGCGCCGCCGCCCGCGGCGCGCGCAGTCGCGTTCGCCGTGGAACTGCCGAAAGTGCCGCCGCCTGCGCCGCCACCGCCACCGCCACCGCCACCGCCCGAGTTGGTTAAGGTGCAAGCAGAACCGGCGCCAACTCCGCTGGCTGCAAGACCCAAGCAGAGTCCGCGTCCGGCAGCGCAAAAAGCCGCTGCGATTCCAGCGCCGTTGGCCTTGTCCAGCGTCAAAAGTGGCCCGGGTGCAGTGATGGTTGAACGCAATGAAACCGACGTCTTGGGCGACCCCGCGGTTGCAGTCACGCCGGAATCGCTTCGCGGCACGGTGGGCGCCAAACCGCCTGAACCGTCTGAACCGCCTGTTGCGGAACCGGCTGCGCCGCCGCAACCGTTGCCTGCGCCTGTGGAGTCCGTCCTGGTGCGCGCCGCGCCAAAAAGTTCGTGCCCAGTGCGCTGGCCCGAAGGTCTGGTCATGGATCGGCGCACGTTTGCCGTCAGGCTGTTGCTCACAGTCGATCAGGGAGGCCGGGTCATGGTGGCCAAAGTGCTGCGCGGGGCGGGGGCGCCGTTTGATCAGGCGGCCATCGATGCGCTGCGGCAGTGTCTGTTCCAACCGGGCACGCGCGATGGGCTGCCAGTGGTGGATCGCGTGCCTTTCCTAGTCGAGTTTAAACCCAGTGATGTCTAAAGATTGTAGTCCTTTGCCCCTTTGGAGAAATCAAATGAAAAAGCTGTTGCTCCTAGCTCTGCTCGTACCCTGCGCCGTGGCCTGCACCGACACTTTTCGGCCGCCGTCGTTGGTAGATGGGTTAAAAGTCATCGCGGTGCGCGCACAACCGCCCTATGTTGCCGTTTTGAGCGGCACGGGCAGCGTATTGGACGCCAAAGTGGTGGGCGTACCCGCCGACGAACCCTTGTGCCACGCGTGGGCGTTGTGTTTGTATGCGAGCAGCGCAAACGGTCAATTCGGCTGCATCGATCCACTTTTGCAGGTCGATTTGGGGGTGGATGCCACCGCCAGTGCTTCAGTCGCGGCGGTCGGGCAGTTGCTCCAAGGCTTGCAGACGTACAGCGCAAGCCATCCTGGTTTGGGCCAACCCAACGACGCCACGCCCACGAAGTTGCCGGCAACCACACAGGCCCCAGAGATTACGGTCCTTTTTGGTGTCGCCCAACGGGCCGCTTTTGGCGGTGTCTGTCCGGCGACGGCCAGTGCATTTCTCCAAGCCGGTTGCGTCGACCGCGATCGCTGCGTCATCGGCCAGCGCTCCCTTCGGCTGGCCCGCGATGAGCGAGACCGGCATGAGAATCCAACGTTTACCGGTCTGCAAGTAGCTGAGAAGGTGCAGATCGATGGCGCTTCAGTTGTTGTGACCACCGACGAGGTTGCGCTTTCTCCGACGTGGAAGGCGGGCACCGTTGGTGATGAGGCCACGGGCGCCGTGCCCGCCTCAACATTGTTGCTGGCGTGGTATGCGACAGCTGGCACCTTCGAGCGCCAGCGCAGTTACGACGCTGTACCGGGAAACACCTGGAAGGCTGACGTTTCCGTCGCCACGCCGGCTGCAGAGGTGTGGGTCGTCGCGCACGACGCGCTGGGCGGCGTGGCCTGGCTAAGCGTAACCCTGAAGCGCTGACGCGCCCTGATCCGCGATTGGCATGCGCAGGTTGTGCGTTGCGGAAATTCCGCTCGGATTTTGCCGATCCCGTCAGGTGTGGGTTGTAGCACACAGGTGGGTCAAACCCCACGGTGGGGCCGGCGCCAGCTCAGACCTGATCCGTTCTCGGCCCACCAGCGCGGAGCGCCCGATGACGCTTGCGCGTCCGCGCGCGCAGCCTAAACACAAGACAGATCTCTCCCGTGGATTTCCGATCCGGTTGAAATTTAACGTCTTGCTTCGGTATCCTCCAGGCC
>CAMDBH010000089.1 GCA_945889325.1 Klebsiella pneumoniae | reverse complement strand
TCAGAAAATACTTTTAATAATTCAGCGATTGTGTTCCAAACCGTGCGCCCCAATGTCCGCAGATCACCGGTTGGCGGTAACCAGGGCTGATAAAGTTGAGAATATCTCTCAAAGTGTCAGATGGTTACCGTTCTTGCGATCGCCCTGGCAATTGGAAGCCAGCCTCTTGGCTTTGGCGCGGCGCAGGCGCAAACTGGACCCCTTAGGTCATCACCCGCCGGGAGGCAACTTGCTCACACTTTATATCGATGCCTACTGGATAAGTCCGTATGCTTTTTCGGCTTTTGTGGCGCTGCGCGAAAAAGAGCTGCAGTTTGAAGTCAAGACCATGGATCTAAGCCAAAAGGCCCAACAAGATCCGCAATTTCAAAGGTGGTCGGTGACGGGGCGGATACCTGCGCTGTTGCACGATGAATTTGGCCTGGCTGAATCTAGTGCAATTGTTGAATATTTAGAAGAGGCGTTTCCGGACGCGCCGCGCTTGTTGCCGCAACAACGGCAGGAGCGGGCCCGCGCGCGGCAGGTCATGGGGTGGATTCGCAGCGATTTGATGGCTTTGCGTGAGGAACGCTCTACGCATACGATGTTTTACCAGCACACCGATAAGCCGCTATCGCTGGCGGGTGATCTCGCGCGGCAACGCCTGATTCGCGTTGCGGAACAGCTGTTGCCGCCCAACCAACCCAACCTGTTTGCGCAGTGGTCGATTGCGGATGCGGATTTGGCGTTCATGCTGCAACGCTTGGTGCTCAATGGTGATTCTGTGCCGGGGCGGTTGAAGGCGTATGCCAATGCGCAATGGCAGCGGCCGTCGATTCAGGCGTTTGTGCACAATGAACGGCCGGTTTATGTGCCGTACTAGCGGCGAGCGCGTCAGCTCAAACTGATTTGTTGTCTTGCACAAGCCACGGTTGCGGTTCAAACTGTGGCGTGAGGTGGCCGATGAACTTTTCAAATCTCCAAGTTATTTTCACAACCTCACTGCTGCTGCTAAACGCGTGCAGTGAAAAAGCGGCAACCGTGGACGTCGCGGCCGACACCGCCGAACTTGCTGATGTCGCAGTCGATGCAGCACCGGCGCCGGGGCCACCGACGCCTGCAGCGCGCGGATGGGCAAAAAAGCGCACGATTGTGCACGTTCACAGCGCCTACAGCCACGACGCCTGCGATGGTGAAATCACCAAGACTGGCAAAGCAAATCCCGTTTGTTTGCAGCAGTTGCGCGACGCACTATGCGCGTCAGGTCTGGATGTGGCATTCATGACCGATCATCCGGCGCACATGAAGGAGTACACGTTCGCGGAATTGCTGCAAGTGGACTTAAAGCAAGGTGATTCTCCGGTTGGCAATCCGCCCGTAGCCAACATCTTGCACTGCAAAGCCCTTCCTGAAATGCCGGCCCACGATGTTGTCATGACGGTCGGTTATGAGGGCACCCACAACATGCCGGTGGGTTTAGCTAGTCATTTCACACAAATACAGTACGAAGGCACGTCGATCGCCGATGCGACAACGCTGTCAGAAGCCCGCGCCAGTATCGACAACGCCCACGCGGTTGGCGGCCTTTGTGTCAACGCCCATTCAGAAGAAGACGACATTTCCGTGCAAAGATTGGTCGATGTCGGCGTCGATGCGATGGAAATCTACAATACCCACGCGAACTTCAAGACGATTGTCGGTTTCTCAGCCAAGGGCGCCAAGGGCGATATTTCCCGGGTTTTTGACTTGGATGCGTTTGTTGGGCCGGCGGACAAGGCGCCGGAGTCCGATTTGGTCTTGCTGATCATGCTCGATCTGCAGCCGGAAGCTGCCTTTCGCAAATGGCAACAGGTGCTTGCGCAGCGGCATGTGACGGGCGTGGTGGGCAGCGATGTGCACCAAAACGTGGTGCTAGATGGGCTGTGCACGCCGGGCGGTCAGATCGAAGGGCTTTGCGATGGTCTGGAAGGGGAATACCCCGATCTTGTTAAGATGTTGCGCAAAGGAGGCCCGGTGATTCTGGGCGATGGCCAGCGCATTGACGATTACCGGCGCGTGCTGCGCTGGGTGTCCAATCACGTTTGGTTGCCTGCAGAAACGGCGCCAGAACACATGGTCGAAGCGATGAAAATTGCGCTGAAGCAAGGTCGTTCCTGGGCCGTCTATGACGTGCTGGGTTGGCCGAAGGATCTGGATTTTGTCGCGGAAAACGCCGGCAAGTGGATCGACATGGGTGGGGAAACACCTATAGGTTCAAGCCTTTGGCTGCGCACGCCGGCGGAAGTTCAGCCCACACCATGGGCAAAATGGACCGCGGCCGATACGCAAAAAGCGGGCAATGAACCGCAGGTGCAAACGCTGGTTTGGCGCATTGCACAAGGGGCGGATAAGGCCGAACTAGTGAAGACGGTGGATGGTTTTGGCCAATTGGTGGAAATCAAGGCCGCGCTGCCCGGCCAGTATCACGCCGAAGTGCGGTTGAAGCCGCGGCATTTGCGGACGTTGCTCAAGGGCATTGGTGGGCGGTCCGATGCGCAGGAGCGCTGGGCGGTGGGGAATCCGATTTTGGTGAAGTAAAGCCGCGGTTTACCTACTCCTCCGCCGCCCTTTTCGCCCGTCGCTCCGCCGTTCGCCGCGCCTCATCTTGCTCGGCCAACAGCAATTTGCGCCCCCAAACGTAGCCGATCGAAGCGCCGACGAGTAACATCGCAGGAATAAAGAAGATATGTTCGCTGGTCATGCTTGCCCTTGCGGCTGGTCCAGTCGATCTTGCAGCGTCTTGATTTCACTTTCCAATTTAGACTGACGCAGCAGCAAGCGCACGATCGATCCACCGATAAGCAGCCACATCACGCCGTACGCCGCAACCAACAGCGGGCCGCCGGGGAGGGATTCTTCCTTGTATTTGGCCAGATCGACGCTCGGCGGCGGCAATGGGGCCACGGCTTGCGGCGGCGGCGGCACCGACAACGGCGCCATCTTGGCTTGGCCGACGGAAGGCGCTTCATCTGCATTTGCCGACGGTGCAAACAGCACCGCGCAGGCGAGAGCCGGAAAAACAAGCCGAATAATCCCCGCACGCCTCATTGCACTTCTCCCTTAGATTGCGCGGCTTTGCGCGCGCGGCGCAAATCACGCGCCTGAATATCCAACCGCAAAAGGCCCAATTGGTGTTCCAACCGCAGCCCGCGAAAACGCAGCGCCGTCAGCGTTGCGCCCAGCGTGAGCAGCGCGGCGACTCCGAGCCAAAAAGCCATGCGCATCGCGCTGTTTTGAATGCCACCACCTTGGATGACTTGCGGATGGGTGCCTCCCCATTTCTGCACCGCGATGTGGATTAGGTACGACGTCGGCCCCGCTAACGTTGCCATCGCCGCGCCGATGCGGCGGCCTGCGGGACCTTGGGCCAGACTGCGCACAGCGACAACACCAAGGGTTACAAGCATAACCAGAAGCGTCAGCGTCAAGCGCGGTTCCCACGTCCACCAAGCGCCCCACGATTTGCGCGCCCACAACGGGCCAGAAGTCAGTACCATCAAAGCGAAAACCAAGCCTGTCTCGATGAGTGCGCGCGCCAAGGCGTCGATGCGGTCGCTCGGCGAGAGCAAATCGATGAGGCTCAGCACGGCGCCCGCGCTCAGGCACAGCAACATCGCGAACGCCGATCCGACATGAAAGTAGAAGATTTTTTGCACAATTCCCAGCGTCACATCTGGCGGCGCGATGGCGGCGATGACGTAAAGCGCTGCGAGAATCAAGACAATCGCGGCGGTCGCCAGTGCGACAAGGCCGGCAGGACGAGCGTAGGGTGCTGGCAAAGAAGACATGCGAAGTTTCCAAAATCTATGAATTTACGCAATTTTTAGTGGCGCAGGCTCAACCACGCGCGCGTGCAGCCACGGCGACAATAGCACGACGAGGGCGTCAAACGCGAACATGAGCAACAGCCAACTTTGGATCGCCGCCGTGTTGTCGTCGGCCAGCTGTGTCAGCGCCGTCACTTTCACGCCGGCAATTAGCAATGGGGCCAGCAAGGGATACAGGACGAGGGGCAAAAGCACTTCACGCAAGCGGACTTGTAGCAACAAGGCCGAGCAAAGCGTGCCGAGAACCGCCTGGCCCAGCAGACCGAGCGACAGACACAGCAAAAGCAGAGGCAGATGCGGCAAGGCGGTGCTGAAAAACAGCACGACCAGCGGCAACAGGCACAGCGTGACCGAGCCGGAAAACAGCAACTGCAACAGGACCTTGGACCAAAACAGCGGCGCGCTGCCGTGGGCGGTGCGTTGCACCAGCGGGAGCGAGCCGGCTTCGTCCTCGGGGGCAAAAAGCCGTAATAAACCGACGGTTCCGGAAAACAGCAGTGTGACCCACAACACGCCGGGCACTTGCAGCGCGGCGGCTTCGCCTTCACGCAAGAAGCCAAACGCGAAGATCACGACGCACAACAGCGCGAAAAACAGCATAAAAGCCAATACTTCGCGTGAGCGTGCGGCGATGCGCAAGTCTTTTTGCAATAGCAGCCAGGTGAGTCGCCACATCGCTAGGCAACTCCAGCGGCAAAATTGTTTTGAATCATACCGTGTTGCAAGTGCAAGGTCCGATCGGCCAGCGCAATCAGCATGGGATCGTGCGACGCCAACAAAATGGCCACGCCGCGCTGCGCCGCTGCACCCAGCAACTGAGCCAACCACGCACAACCACTGGCATCCAGACCCGTTGACGGCTCATCGAGCAGCCAAATATCGGCAGGTGAGGCGATCACCCGCGCCAGCGCCGCGCGCTGCAGCATCCCGCGCGAAAAATGCCGGACCGGTCGATCGCGATCTGCGGGGCGCACGCCGACCGTATCCAGTGTTTTATCCAAGACTTCCATCGTGCAAGGCTGATCGAGCAACTGGCAGAACAGCTTGAGATTTTCCCGCGCCGTCAGATCGAGGTACAGGCCCGGTTTGTGGTCCAAGCGCGCGATACGCTTGGCCAAATAGTGCGGGGCGACGTCGCACAGCGGCACACCATCGAGTTCAACGGCCCCACTGCCAGTCTGATGCGACCCAGCCAGCAAGTCGAGCATCGAAGTTTTGCCTGCGCCGTTGTCGCCAATCAATGCAACAATTTCATGGGCATGAATTTGCAGCGTGGCTTCGAGCAGCACCAACTGCTCGCCCAAAGCCAGGCGCAAGGACCGCGCGCTGAGGCGCGGATTAGATTGCGGAGACATCGGCGACATCGACGTTGGGGGGACGGGCCCAGGCGTAGGTCAGGGCCGTTGCACCCAACAACAGCCCAAAAACAAACAACAAATGCCGAAACAACTTGGGCGCGACTGGCAAATCATCCAGCGCAATCGCCAATACCTGCCCTTTTGTCATGGGTTGCGCCAGACTCGCGCCGACCAGACGTTCTCGGCCTTGCTCAAAGCGCGAATAGCGCGCGGGTCGATCTAGCGCCACTTTGATGCGCACCGGCGGCGAACCGACCACCGCGACGGTCAGCCAACTGCGCACACCTGGGGCCCAGCCGAGTACAAGGTGCGGATCGCGAACAGCAATCGGGTAACGCAGACGCACGATGACTGGTGCGCCGTTGGCGATCTTGCCGCGCACTAAGATTTGACCACCGCTGCGGGCGATCTCAAGGGAACCTTGCACTTGCGATTCAAGCGCTTGGGTTGGATTGGGCAGCGCGTCCTGCAACGTCTCACCGGCGACGAGCGGCGTAATCACCGGAAGTGCAAAGGCTTTTAGCACGAGCGTTCCAGGCACATCCACATGCAGCTGCAGATCCAGTTGCGCGATCAATTTGCCTTCATCGGGCTGGAGTTGCACTTGGGCATCGATCGAAAGATCGGCCACGGTTAAGGGCAGTTCCGCCGCCAGCGCCGAAACGCTAAACAGGCTCGCCAGCAGTGTCAGCAGCCATTTCACAGGTCAACTCGGGGTTTGGGCCAACGGCGGCGCGGTGTTGTGTGTTGCCTGTTTGGCATCCAGAAGCTCAAGTACCTCAGCCGCCCGCGCTTCATAGCGATCGCGCAAAATGGCGTAGTCGTCTTGGCCCAGCTTGCCGGTATCGAAGTCAAAGCGAATCTCTCGCAAGTGGTTTAAAAGTTGACGTTTTTCATCCAGCAACGCCGTCGTCGCCGCGTCGTAACGCGCATGCGTGGGCTGCTCGGACGCGCGCAAGCCCGTGAGCCAGCGCGCAATTTGGTAAATCGCCAGCAGCAGCAGCGCCACAAGCCCCGCCACGGCCAACATCGCCAAAAGCGCCTTCACTTGCGCCCTCCACCAAAAAACCGCGAAATGATACCGGTCTTTTGCGCAGGCGGTGCCATCTCACGCGCTGCCCGCTGCAAAGCGCGCGCAAATTGCTGGATATCGCCAAAGCGCCGTTCCGGATTGCGATCGAGCGCGGCGTGAAAAATGCGCTCGACGACCGGCGGCAAATCGGGGCGCAACTGGCCAAATGATTCAACTGGGATCGGCCCCGTACTGCGCAGGTAATCTAGGACATTTGCTGCACTTTTGTGATCGACGGCCACGGGGCGTTTGGTCGTCAGCAGTTCATAACCGATCGCCGCCAGCGCGTATTGGTCGGCGCGGCCGTCGACGATGCCGCCGGTTGCCTGCTCTGGACTCATGTAAGCCGGCGTACCCATTGGGCGTTCTAGGTCAAAGCCCGCGCGGTGGCGATCGGCGCGGCCGTTGATAGGCGTGACTGTGCCAAAATCGTAGATCTGCAGCCGCTGGGTGCCAAAAACACTTTCAGCTACAACGGCATTGGCCGGCGTCACATCGCGGTGAACCAGCGAGCGTTCATGCAGTTCCGCCAAGCCGTCGGCCCATTGTTGCAATAAATCAACAACTTTAATGAAATCCAATGGCTCGCCGCGTTTGGCAATCTCGGCCAAGGTCCGCCCTTCGGCAAATTCCAGCGCAATATAGGGACGTTGGTCCGCCAGCACGCCGGATCGATACACATCGCAAAAACACGCCGCATGCAACGCGCCGAGCAATTCGCCCTCGCGCGTCAGGGCGTTACAAGCTTTGCGAAAATCGGCCTCGCTCAAATTGACGTATAGGCGAGACAAGACCTTTAGCGCAACCGTACGATTTCCAAGGGAAATCTGCTTCGCTTGGTACACATCGGCGTGACTGCCAGTGCCCACGGCCTTCACGATTTCAAAATCGCCATCGATGACTTGCCCGATCATCGTGTCCAGCCGCGTCCGCGACGCGCGGTGCGCATCGGTCATCATCGGCATTTGCGTTGAAACGGGTCGCGAGGGCTGATCTGCCACGATTTCGCACTCCTGCGCGTTGGGGTGACGCGCCAGCGCAACGAGTATGCCAGAAATGCGCCGACGCAACCATGTTTTCGGCGCTAATTGCGCTTTTGCACGGCGCACAAACTCGCTACACTTGCGCGCATGAGCGACCTTCACACCATTGCCAATGCCTCTGAACTCCGCCAAGCCCTCCAGACTGGCAGCCTGGATCGCGTGGAAATCTCACCGGTTGACTTGCCGCCTTTGGAAGTCGGCACGGTGCGCATGAACAGCGTCAAGATGACGGGAACCAAGCTAGTCGGCTTGGCAATCCAGCACTTGCACGCGACGCGGGTTCAGGCTCGCGGCATTTTGTTGCGGGCGACCCGTTTTGAAGGCGCTGAATTGCACAATTGGGACGTTTCGGCCTCCCATGCCCAAGAAATTCAATGGCCTTGCGTGCGCATGCATGATTGTCGCTTTACGGAAACGCCGCTGACCAACGCTAACTTGTCGCGGTCGATGATTGTGGGCGGTGAATTTGCCCAGTCCGATCTCAACCACGCCAATTTGTCGGAAAGCTTGTTGCTGCATACCAATTTTAGCGATTCGCGCCAAGGCGGCGCCGTTCTGGACAATGCAAATTTGAGCGATGCGGTTTTGTGTCAGGTGAATTTGCGCGGTGCCAACTTGCTGCGGGCCAGTTTTGCCGGTGCGGTTTTGATCGGCGTGGATTTGCGCGACGCCAATTTGGTCGGCGTGAGTTTTCGCAATGCCGTACTCGTCGACTGCAAAACCGAGCGCGCCGAAATCACCGGTCAAACCATCCAAGACATGGCCCAAGCCGGGCATACACTCGCCGATGTGTTTGAGCGCCTTCGCCATTTGCCAGCGGAACACAACGCCATGATTGCGGCTGCGATGCTCATGCGCGGCGGCGCCACGCAGGCTACACAAAATACTCAGCAAAGTGCTAGTCTTGCGCCCGCCGATCCGCTGGCGCGGATTCTGTCGCTCAATTTTGCCAATCTGCTGCGCGAACTGCAAGGCCGCGGCGGGCCAGCAGAATTGGGGCTACTGCGCGTAGATGGCGATCATGTCTATGCTAGATCGAGCACTGGCGATGAAGTGCGGTTGACTACCGCAGCGAATGCCGCGCCGCGGCAGGCGCCGCAAATGCGCGTGCCGGATGTGGCGCCTGCGGCGCCGGCGCGGGCTGCGCCCGTGAGGCCGCCTGCGCCCAGCGGCGGGGCTGGGGGACTTGAGATTGATTAGTTTTTGCGTGCCGCGCGGACCTAGCTCCTTCGCGACGTCGCGCGTCAGCGCCGTCGCCCATTGCAGCCGCGAAGCGGGAATTGAACGCGATGTTGCGCCCTTGGGCGCAAAGAGCTCGCACCGGTTGCCCAAGGAAGGGGAGTGCACAGGGGCAGTGCCAGTTTTTTTGGCGCAGCGGCTAAGCACGGAATCAAAGAGCTGTGGTTTCCCCTTTGCATCCAGCGCGATAGCGCGCAACCGGCGCTTGCAAGCGCCGCTCGTCCACGCTTCAGCGTGCTGGGCCGCCCGCAGGGCAAAAGCCTCAAGATTGATCGCATCTTTTCCAGTGTAAGTTTGGCCTGTTGCGGATTCGGGTGATTTCCGACCAATTTCCGCTTGCCGGACGCCGTCTTGTCATTGTCCTCGCGGCACCGCGACGACCGCAAGCTCCGATGTGAACTCAATTTCCGACAAATCTGGCCCAAGTAAACCGCAAGCGGGCGCGCTTGCGCGAACCGTTTTGCTTCGGTTATCGTATGGTTAAGGTCCCTGACTCACGATTTCCTCCGTTGTTTTCAATTGGCTACCCGGACCGCATCCGAGGCTTCGAGTCGGACAGCACTGCCAGCAGTGCCAGTCCATCCTGTTCCGCTTGGAGCAGACGGCGCAGCCCGCGCCCCAGAGTCAGGATCCCCGGTTCGCCGTTGTGCTTGAAATGACCGCCCAATCCGGCAATCGCCCACAGCGCCTGTTTGATTGTCGGCTTTGCCGGCAGTGGCGTCTTGGGGTGTTCTTTATTGTGGAGGACTTGCAGGCACTTGACCTGTTGTTTGGTCAGAACCACTTGCGTTGGCAATTCCGGGGCTTCACGCGCAATGGTACGAATCTCAAGCAATTTCCAGGCGACGACCAGCAAGACTGCCAGCAGTTTGGTCAGCGCCGAGTAGCTCTCCAGTTGATGGCTCGGAAACGCGCAGCCGGTCTTGAGCGCTTTGAAATATTCTTCAATAATCCAACGCATTCGATAGATATCCACCGCTCGCGCAATTTCATCCGCGGTCGATACCGGCAGATCCGTCACCAGCCGCCAAATGACCGGCGTATTGCCGGCGGCGACTTCGATTTCCTCAACCAGAATAAAATTGAGTTTGAGCGACAGCGGTGTCGACTTCGGGGCATGGCTGGGGCGTGGAATTTCTATTGTGCCTGCACTGACTTGCAGCTTGGCTGGCGTCGCTCACGTGCCGGATGGGTCTTCTGCGCTTTGGCGCCCACGGAGGTTTTGTGATGGTCGATCACCACCAATCGGTACAGCTGAACGACCATACCCCGCATTTTAACAAACAATTTGCTGCCATCCGCCAAGACCCGGTCGGCGTTGACCCGCGACACGAATGACTCATTTGCCTGCCGGAGTCCAGCAAAGTACTTGAAATCATCCGCTTCTCGGTCCGCGACATGAACGCGATCGATGTTTCCAAGTATTTTCCCGCACTTCAGCGCGTGCCCGAGCCAGCGCGCACCCTCATTGCTTGGGTCGTCCTGTTGCTTGCGTGACTTCTTGCTTTTCCCCTTCGATTTCAAAGGTTTATGCTGAGTTTCGCCCCGTTGGCCTGCTGGCGCCGCCTCCGCTTGCGCCGCCGCCGGCGGCTCATTGTCCACCTGCGGCAGCGGTCGAACCCACGTCGTGTGGTGCAGCAACCCTAAGATCTTGCCCGACTTTTCGTCAATCGCGATCGACGCGTGCAGGATGAACCCAAGCCCGCCGGCAACGGTCTGTCCAAGTCCTTTGCGTTTGGAATCATTGCCATAACCGTGCGTCGAACTGTCCGATGCAACGATGACGCAGTTGACAGCAGCGCAGCGTGAAACCGTATTATCTTGATGGGGTTGTATCACCAAGGCCGGCGTCACTTTCGGATTCGCCACAAAGCGATAAAGACCTTCCGCCTGGCTCGCACCGCCCAAAAAAGTCGGGATGGACGATTCCGGACAGCGCAGCGCACGGTCCGCAATCCGCACAACCCGGTCGTTGAGCCGCTTGTGGCCGAATTTGGCAGCGGCAAATTCAGAATGGAATGAAAAATCAAGCGGTTCTGGGGTGACGTCAGTCCCGGAGGCGGCTGGAGTTTTTAGGACAATGGAATGCGCTGAATGTGTTTTCATGGGATCTTTAGATCTCAGAAAAAACGATCCGTCAATAGCTCA